>PLUT01000092.1 GCA_003162875.1 Granulicella sp. | reverse complement strand
AGCGCAAGGGAACTCGCCGTCGTTAACCCGATTGCTTCATCGAATCCTGTTAACCAGAAAGGGACTCCCCCACTGTTAACTAAGTGTATTTGCAACAAAATACAAGATAATTCTGGGAAAATTCAACGCCGCGCCGCTGACCTTCGAACTTGTCATTTTGAGCGCAGCGAAGTATCCCCGCATTTGTCTTGCGGAGCCCACCAGTTGACTCAAAAGGTGACTCCCCTCCGCTAAACTCGTTGGTCAAATCTTGTTAACTCGAAAGGGACTCCCCCATAACTAACTAGCTTTGTTTGCAACAAAAATCGGTTCAATCTAGGGGGAATTCTGATAGTAGGATCTGTGGCCTACGGAAAGCGGGTTGAGACGAACCCTGCCGACCACGCGCTGGTCCAGTAGGCCGCCCACTGGTTGGGCGCGGTCTGGTAGCCGGCTGGCGTGGCAGCGTAAGGAACGGCCGGTGTCGCCGGACAGTCGACGCGCAGCGGAAACGGGATGGAGACGTACCCTGCGGGGGCGGGCGAGGGCGGCAGGTAGTTGCCGTGTCCGTAGTTCCACGTATCGGGGAGTTTGCACACCACGTCGAGCTGCGCCGGCGCGGGTGGATTACTGGCGGGGCCGTCGCGCCCGATGGCCGCGTGCCAGAACGGGTGGCCCTCCGCAAAGATGCCGCTGATCGAGTTGCCGAGCGGGAAGGCCCACTTCAGCACATCGTCCTGGGATGACGAGATGTTGGATATCTTCTCCACCCGCTTGGCCGCGGCGGCAAATTCGTTGCCCAGGACGGTGTCTTCGACCGCGCCCGCCATCAGCACCAGGCGGCGCACGCGCACGCCCGGGTTGAGCCCGGCGATGGCCCGCAGCACCACCCGCGCGCCCAGGCTGTGCGAGGCGAACGACACGCTGGCGGCAGCAGTCAGGTTCTGGTTGACCCATGCGGCCAGCGCGTCGCCGGAGTCCATCGCGACCTTGGCTGCATCCGGGTAGATCAGCGCATGCAGCCAGACCGAATCGCCGGGCCACAGGTAGCCGAAATACTGGCCGCCCGGCGGCAGCGTCAGCAGCGGCTCCCATCCCGACAGGTTTACCGTGCCGTCCTGCTGGTTGGTGTTGAAGCCGTGGGTCGCGATCAGCACGTCGCGGCCGCGGCATCCGGCAACGGCCTGCGCCTGCGCTGTACCCAGCGCGTCAGGAGGGTTGGTGAGCAAGCGCGCCGCCGCCTGCACGGGGCCGCCGCCCGGCAATGCCCGGCAACTGAGCAGCTTGGTCATCTCAGCTCTTCCACGACTGCACCGCCTGGGCTGCCGTCTGCACCGCGCTGGATACGTCCTTGGCGATAGGCGCCAGCGGCGTGGCAACCAGGCCAAGCACGAGCGCGATGCCTAAATGGGCTCCAGACCACTGCCAGTGATGCATCGCCAGCGCAGCCACCATGGCCAGCGCGACGGATACCGGGACCGAGAACAGCTTCGCAGTGTTGCGGTACTGCTGGTCGGCACGTTGATACGCCTGCCCGACGATCGTGCTCAGCACCAGGTCGAAGCGGGCATAGGTGTCGGTTTCCGCCGGAGTCAGGGCCGTGCCGTCGGACATCTTGCCAACGATGTTTGCCAGATCGGTGGGACTGACGCCGGTGATCTTTGCAAACCCCGCGGCGCTGGCCGCGTCCATGCGCAGCTTGATCAGGGACTTCGCGATGGCCTGCTGGTCGGACGAATCCGCGCCGTTGATCCAGTTCGATTTCAGGGTTTCGAAGATCGCGTCGCGCGAGAGCGCCGTGCCGGCAGCGCCCGCCGCGGTGTCCGGCAACAGCGGCGTCAGGGAGGTGCGGATGTATGCCAGGCCGCGCAGCGAAACGCCGCCGCCGAATCCCTTGCTGGAATCGACCAGGCCATACGCGGCGGTGCCGAGCGCCCCGACCGCGGTGATCAGCGCCATCAGGTGATCGACCGGGGAAATGCTGCTGGACTGAGCTGCCGCGGCAACCTGGTTGGCCGCGGAAACTGCCTGAAAGAACATGGATGCCTCCGGAACTGCACATTCTGGGCCCGGGGAACTTGCTTGTGCCGTGAAGCTTCGAACTTAGCTCGCCGTGAGCAGGCCGTCAAGGGACCGCGCCCACTCCGGCCGCGTGCGGCTCAGTTTATCTGCTGCGGCGGCTGTATCGCAGCACGCTGGCAACAAGAATCGCCGCCAGCCCGGCAAACAGCACCGGCCCAGCCACCCGCGTCCATAACCCGGCGCGCGGCAGCACCACCGCCGCCAGCGCCAGCCACGCCAGTATGGCAATGGCAAAGCTGCCATCGTCCACAAACAGGCGGATGACTTCGCGGGCAATTGACCTGAGCCAGCGCATCGCTTAGTTCTCCTCTCCGACGATTCGCGCCTGAAGGCGGCAGATCGACACCAGGAAGAGCGCCACGCCGAGATATGCCGCCGCCATGCACGGGATGGCGAGGTCGGGGCTGGCGGACCCAGGAATGGGCCACGCGAGGCCGGCGCCTTCGCCCACCCAGAACGTTCCGAAGGCTGAGAGCAGCACGCCGACCAGGAACTTCAGCGTGTTTTCCGGAACGCGCGCCAGCGGACTGTGTAGCACGAGACCCAGTGCCGCCACGACCAGCAGTGCCGCCACCGCGCCCAGGCTGGCGGGCAGCAACAGCCCCGCGCCGCCTGCTCCGAACGCAAGCACGATGAAGACCACCTCGGTGCCTTCGAGCATGGTGATGTTAAAGCCAGCGCTGAAGGCAAACTTGTCCCACCGCGCAATACTGCCCGGGCTGGCCTCGCGCATGGCCGCAGCCTTCTGTGCGAATGCGGCCCGCTCATCGTGCAACGGAACCAGGCCGGCAGAGCGCAGGATGGCCTTGCGCAGCCAGCGCAGGCCAAACAGCAGAATCAGTGCGCCCACGACCAGTTGCACCACGTGAAATGGGACCAGCGCAAGCCGGTGAAGAGGAATGCGCGCGAGCGCGGGGCCGAGCACGCCAACGATCGCGGTGAGCAAGGCCAGCGCAGCCGCAGCACCGGCGAGCACGCTGCGCCATCCGCGCACGCAGCCGACCGCCAGCACCACCGTAAGCGCCTCCACGCATTCCACCAGCGAGGCCAAAAACGACGACACCACCGTGGTGCCAAGCCAAGTCCACGCCCCGGATTCGAGCCCCGCAACTCCAAAGTGCATATCGCTCCTCAAATACGAGGTAACCATTACGATAGACCCAGCTCAACGCGTAGGATGCTTACGGCGGCGCTTCCGCAGCGTCCTTATCCAGCGGGCGCCGCACGGGCATCTATCTCTTCGATGTCTTCCTGCGGCGGCGAGGGTCTATTGAGAGACTTGAGCGGAAGCACTCCCAGAGCGACAACAATGGCCGGCGAATTGGACCGGACCAGCCGTCGCGCCTTCTGTTGCGGAGCCGCATCCGTGCTGCTGGCCCGCCCCGCGCTGCTCGCCCCGGCTCGGGCATTCGGGCAGCAAACCCCCGCGGAAGCCTTTGCATCCACCCAGGTCGACGTCGCCGCGATCGATCGCGACCGCATCCTCGCCGCGGCCGGGCGCTACCTCGCGCAACCCCCCACGCCGTTACCTTCGCTGCAATGCGCGCGCAGTCCCGGCACCGTGCATGACTACTACTCCGAAGCGACGCCCGATCCCGGCGCCGGCCCTGCCCAGCCCGCCGCGCCGGGCAAGAACGCCGCGCCCCTGCCGCCTCCGTTCACCGCGCACCGCGACGCCCTGTTCACGCTGGGGCTGGCGGTGCCGGCGCTGGCGGGGGCCTGGCTGCTCACGCGCGAATCGCGTTACGCAGAGCACGCCGCGCTGCATCTGCGCTCCTGGTTCGTCGATCCCGCCACCAGCATGGCGCCGAGCCTGAACTATGCCCATACGCTGCCGGCGCCGGACGACCAGCGCCTCATCATCCAGAACAATTCCAGCTTCGGTGCGGCTGCCGGCGCGCCCGCAACCGGCCATTTCGAAGGCATTCTGGAGACCCTGCCGCTGGTCGAGGTCGCCCAGGCGATTCCCTTCCTCGCCGCCTCCGCCGCACTCGACGACAGCAGCCTGGCCTCGCTGCACGCGTGGTTCGCCGCCTACCTGGGCTGGCTCTCCACGCCCGAGGACAGCGGCCCGCGTCTGCCTGCGCTGGCCCGCGACCACAAGGACCACCACGCAACCTCCTGGCTGCTGCAGGCAAGCGCGTATGCCAGCTTCGCCGTCACCCGGGGAGACGCTCCGCGGTCAGAAGACACCGCGCTGACCGAACTGCGCCACCGCTTCAAAACCGTCACCTTGCGCTCGCAGATCTCCGCCGAAGGCACCTTCCCGCACGAGCTCGGCTCCGCCACGCCCTACCGCGACTCGCTCTTCAATCTGGATATGATGGCGGGCATCTGCCGGTTGCTCTCCACCCGCTTCGAGAGCGTGTGGGACTACCAGTTGGAAGACGGTCCGGGAATGCGGTCGGCTATCGCGTACCACTTTCCCTTCATCCTGGAGCGCGACCGCTGGCCCTTCCGCGCAGACGCGCAGCACTTCAGCGAACTCCCCGCGCGGCGCGCCAGCCTGTTGTTCAGCGCGCGCGTCTATCAGCGGCCCGAGTACGCCGCACTGTGGAAGACGCTGCCGCCGGACCCGCCCACGCCCGATGTCCTGCGCACGCTGCCCATCCATCAGCCGCTGCTGTGGGTCCGTGAGCCGCCGCCGCGGCCTGCCTGAAGCGTCCCCGCGCTGTTTATGCTGCCCGCCGGCTGTGCCTGTCGCCGCGTCCCTGCCCGGGCGGCAAGCCACGGTAGCCGCGGTGGCGAAACAGGAACGTTACCCCGCAGGCGCCGCACTTCCACGGATAAATCCCGAAAGACGCCATCACCAACTTCTGCCACACACCGCTCCGGTTGATCCGAACGACAGAGGCCGCTTTACATCTGGGACATGCAACTTCCTTCGCTGAAACCGCCTTCGGCAAAGCCATGGACGTCTCTCCTGAGTCAATCGATCTGACACGGTTTCCTGGCGGCTATTTTCGCTGCGCGCTCAGGAAATCGGCCGGCGCCGCACCCCGGGGCACACCCGGGATGAAACTCTGTGGCGGAGAAGAGCCCTGTATCGACCGTATTACATCACAAGAGCGGCTCATGGATCACGTGGGGGCGAAATTAATTTTCTCATCCTCCGGGGCGGCCCGGTGGATGGGTCGGGCAGGTAACCAACCGCCCGCGTGACTCCCGGAAACGATCCATGGCAAGACTTACCGCGGCTCAGCCTGCGGCCGCAGCACGCGGCTTGCGGAACTCGCGGACGATGGCAAGGTACTTTCGTGCGCTCTCGGTAATCGTCTCCGGCGTGCCCTTGGCAATCGCCTTCAGATCGACCAGGTCCGCGCCCACACCCAGGGCAAACGCTCCTGCCTCCAGGAACTCCGCCGCCGTCGCCAGCGATACTCCGCCCGTCGGGATCATCTCCACCTGGGGCAGCGGCGCCTTCACCGATTTCAGGTACTTCGCCCCGCCCAGCGCGCTCGCCGGGAATATCTTCACCACGTCAGCTCCGGCCTCCCAGGCCGTGACGATCTCGGTTGGCGTCAGCGCGCCCGGCAGCACCGCCACGCCGTAGCGATGACACATCTCGATGGTCGGAATCTTCAGCGCCGGGCTGACCACAAACTGCGCGCCCTCCAGGATGCACATGCGCGCCGTCTCGGCGTCGAGCACCGTGCCCGCTCCGATCAGGATGTCCGGCCGCTCTTCCGCCAGCCGCCGCATCACCCGAATCGCTCCGGGAACGGTCATCGTCACCTCCAGCACCGTCACGCCGCCGGCCGCAATCGCCGCCGCCAGCTTCAGCGCCTGCTCTTCGCTCTCCGCGCGCAGCACGGGCACCAGGCCAATCTCGCGCAACGACTTCAGAACTTCTGCTTTCTGCATTGCTTCTCCTGTTCCTATCCTGATCCCTGTTCCCTGTTCCCTGAGCCCTGTTCCCCGCCCTACCGCTGCACCCGCGCGCCGCCGCCCTTCATAATCCGCTGCACTTCGTCGAACGTCGCCATGGTGGTGTCGCCCGGCGTAGTCATCGCCAAAGCGCCGTGCGCGCAGCCGCAGTTCACTGCCCAATCCGCGCCCTTCTCGTTCAAAAAGCCGTAAATCAGCCCCGACGCGAACGAATCGCCGCCGCCCACGCGGTCGAAGATCTCCAGGTCCGGCATGGGTCGCGCCTCGTGGAACTCGCCCTCGTAGTAGCACACCGCGCCCCAGTCGTTGACGGTCGCCGTCTTCGCATGGCGCAAGGTCGTGGCCACAGCCTTGAAGTTCGGAAACGTCGCCACCGCCTTCTCGATCATCCTGCGGAAGTTGGCCGAATCCAGTTCGCCGAGTTCGTCGGCTTCGCCCGCGCCCTCGATCCTGAATCCCAGCGCGGCCGTGAAGTCCTCTTCGTTGCCGATCATCACGTCCACGTACGTCGCCAGCTCGCGATTCACTTCCGTGGCGCGCGCCTTCCCGCCAATCGATTTCCATAGCGAGTCGCGATAGTTCAGGTCGTAGCTGATGATCGTCCCGTGCTTGCGTGCCGCGATCATCGCCTCCTTGCAAACCTCCGGCGTGGTCTCGCTCAGCGCGCAGAAGATCCCGCCCGTATGCAGCCAGCGCGCACCCTGCTTGCCGAAGATCTCGTCCCAGTCGATCTCGCCCGGCTTCAACTGGCTCACCGCGGTATGCCCGCGGTCGCTGCAGCCCAGCGCCGCGCGCACGCCAAATCCGCGCTCGGTAAAGTTCAGCCCGTTGCGCACCGTCCGGCCTACGCCGTCGTACTTCACCCACTTCAGGTGCGACTGGTCCACGCCGCCCTGCAGCATCAGGTCTTCGATCAGCCGGCCCACGGGATTGTCGGCCAGCGCGGTAACCACCGCCGTCTTCATCCCGAAGCATCGCCGCAGCCCGCGCGCCACGTTGTACTCGCCGCCGCCCTCCCACACCTGGAACTGCCGCGTCGTCGCCACGCGCACATCGCCCGGATCGAGTCGCAGCATCACTTCGCCCAGGCTCACCAGGTCCCATTTGCTCTCTTCCTTCTTGCGAAGGACAAGACTGTTCTTACCGTCCGCCATCGATCCAAGCTCCTCCACCAACTAACAACCAGCAACTAGCAACTNNCTGGTTCTCTCCGCCCATGCCCCAGCAGAATCCATAGCTCTTGGTGCCAACGCCCGCGTGGATCGACCATCCTGGCGACACCACCACTTCCTTGTCCGCCATCACGATGTGGCTGGTTGCATCCGGCGGCCCCATCAGGTGCATCACGCGCTGGTCCGGCTCCACGTCGAAGTAGAAATACACCTCCGACCGCCGCATGTGCGTGTGCGCGGGCATGGTGTTCCAGTTGCTTCCCGGCGC
>PLUT01000361.1:3182-11172 GCA_003162875.1 Granulicella sp. | reverse complement strand
TCGTTCTGCTTGAAGGACTGCTGACCGTGTGGGGTGTTGAGGTCGCAGCCTTGCAAAAGGGTGCAGCAGATGCATGAGCCGTGGACAGATTCAAACTGCGAGGTGAGCTTGCGCACCAGGCGGTAGGTTTCCTCGGTGGGATTCTTATCTTGTCCCTCACCGCGTCCGTGCCTGAGGCCAAGGGCGAGGATGCCTCCGGAGACCGCTCCGCAGACCTCCTGCCTGCGCGCCATTCCGGCCCCAAAGCCGCAGGACAGTTTGAGAGCGGAGTTTTTGTCAAGGCCGAGATCGTCGCAGAACGAGTAGAGGACGGCTTGAGCACAGTTGTAACCAGCGAGCAACTTCTGGACTGCAACATCGCTTCTTGCACTCATGGATTCTCCCCTTACTTTATGGCGAAGACGTCACCCATGCGGCGGATCTGGGTTTAATAATGAATATCCAGGTTAGAGATCTTGAAATCCGTTGTAACGACGCTATCAACTCTATTTTTAGTTGCGTCTGTTGCACTAAGCAACGCCGAATAGCAGGATCGCCTTCGCAACTGCCTGAAATGTCGGCCTTTGACCAAGTACGCCGCTCCAGCTTGGGTCGGCGGGACTGAACACCTAGCATAAAAACGGAGTCGCGAGAAACAGGGCCTCCCTCCTGGGTCGAACCTGATCTTTGAATTCAGATGCAGTTTCATACTGCTTGTGGATCGAACCGAGTCACGCAATCTACGACGCAGGTTGACGGTGGCGTGTGCACGATGGATCATACAAACCACAGGCCAATGTCAGACGCTTGTCTTGGCGGGAGAGCACACATGGCGACGAATCGGAACGAGATAGATCCGGAAGAACAGAATCCACCATGGCTTGGGTTTGCCAGATTTCTGTTCATAGTGATCTTGACCGTCACGGCTTTCCTTCTTATCAGAAGCATGGTGGGCCACCACTTTTTTAGCGGAGGCCAGCAAAACCGGCATGACGTCACCGGACCATAACAGGGCTTCAAATCGACAACAGAGAGGCAACCCATGCCGTTTCGGGCGTTACCTTCGGTTGGGTTGCGCTTGGTCGGCCCAAGGCAACGATGGCGCATCAGGAAATCCGCAGCTTGCCGAAGATAGGGATCTTGATCAGGTCCAGAAGGGCTCCAAACGCGACTGCGGCTGCGAGTTCACCACCTACAACCCACACTGGTAAGGGTGACATGGCGATGCCGAAGGTCGCGAGTGTGGAGATGATAAGGACATCCGCCACCGAGGACGAGACGAGCCATACCGAAGGCCGCAGTCCCCACAAGTGCTGCCGGTCTCGCAGGGCGTAGATCGTGGCTTGGCTGCCGAATACGATCGCGACGACAGACAGCGTTCTGAGACCCTCGATTCCAAGTCGCAGCTCGAGCTTTCCAACGGCCAACAGCGCAGTGCAGAAGCCTAAGAAGCAGATTCCGAGTATGACGCCGGCAGTGGTAATCCTGCCGATGGCCCAGGAGTTCGGGGACCCGGAGGGCCTCACTCGATCGGTGCTGAATGACATTGCCAGGAAATCGCCCGTAATCATCACGATGACCATCAGCATGGGCGTAAGCACCGCATGTCCAGTCATCACCAGCCCAATTGCCAAGAGCAGGACCTGTACGATCTTCTTGATTACCGAATTCAGAGTGTAGGAGAGAATTCGCTGGAACGTGATCCTGCCCTCCTTAACAGCGCTGACAATGCCGCCAAGGCCGGCCGTTGTCAAAACGACACCCGCGGCTGACTTTGCAACATCTGTGGCGGTCGAAACCGCTATCCCGATCTGTGCCTGGCGCAGAGCCGGTGCATCGTTGGCTCCATCGCCGCACATCCCGACCGTGTCTCCATTCTTCTGAAAGGCCTTGACGAGGTCATATTTGCCCTCTGGAAGGATGTTCGCGAAAACGGCGAAGTCCGCGGGCTTAATATCGTTCGGCAGAGGCCCAGCAGGGCAGACTGCCCCCTCGATTCCAACCTCGTGCGCAACGATGGCCGCGGTTGCCGGTGCATCACCGGTTACCATGACGGTTCGTACACCCAGCGCATGCAACTCTGAGACCAGTGAGGCGGAATCCTCTCGCGGCGGATCGCTGAGTGCAATAAGGCCGACCATCTGCATGGATGCGGGCGGCCCTGAAGCGACAGCGAGCACCCTGAAGCCCTGCTTCTCGAGTTCATTGGCTATTCCGTCAGCAGAGGGCGCGGGCGTTGTGAGGCTAACGATGGCGGTAAAGGCCCCTTTGACAATGCGCTGTTGGCCCCCATTTGCATCTGTTGCCGTTGCCTCGGCGATCTTTTTTGCAGGATCGAAAGGCACGAAACTGTTTAGTTTTGGCAAGTCGGAAGCCGGCTTATGTGAAGCGGCCGAGCGAATCGCTGCGTCAACTGAGTCCTGGCCACCGTCGGAGCTAGCCAGAGCCGCCAACCCCAGCGTGTGAGCTTCGTCGAACCCTGGCAACGGTCGGACACTGGTGACAGAAAGTTCGTTGCGGGTCAGCGTTCCCGTCTTGTCTACACACAACACATCAATGCTGGCAGCTTCATCGACGGCAGAAAGCCGCGTCGGAAGCACTCCTACCCTGGTCAGAGCACGAGCGCCCAATGCAGAAGATAGTGTGAATGTCGCAGGCAAGGCTACGGGGATGGAAGCGAGCACCGAAGTTAGCAAAAGGGGAATCATCTCATCCCAAGGCATGGAATGGGTGTAGGCATAAACGCCGATCAGGATAATGACTGCACCGTTGAAAATGGCCAGGTTGCGGACAATCCGTAGCACGGCTTTCTGTTGAGAACTGACGACGTGGGCTGTGCGGACGAGTTCAGCCGTCCGACCAAACTTGGTATGAACGCCGGTCGCCGTCACCTCCGCGGTTGCTTCGCCACGCCGCACGAGAGCGCCGGCGAAGGTATCGGTCCCGGCTCCGGCCTCGATCGGCAAAGACTCACCGGTCAACATCGACTGATCGAGCAGGATCGACCCATCCAGCAGATGCACGTCGGCGGCCACCACGCCACCAAGGGACAGCTTTACCAGATCTCCTCGCACCAGTTCTTTCGCAGGAATTGTCTTCCAAACGCCGTCACGCTTCACGGAGGCGTTGAGGGCGAGCCGCGATTTGAGAGCGTCGAGAGTCGCTTGGGTCCGCCCCTCCTGGATTGCAGCCAGCGCCGCGTTGAAGATCAGCAGGCCTCCAATGACCGCGGCCTCGATGTACTTGTGGAGTACTACCTGAAGCACAATCGCAGCTTCGAGCAGCCATGGGACCGGTGCCCAGAACTTGGCCAAAGCATTTTGAATTGGGTGGATGGATGTATCCGGAACCGCATTCGGGCCGTCCTGTTGAAGGTGGCCTTGTGCGACAGCGGTCGTTAGGCCGTTGGATGCAGAACTCGACGAAGGCACTGAGGGAGCAAGAGGAATCGCGATGATAAGCACCTAGCCTTCGGCTAACGGCTGGACAAGAGGGATTGCAATCGGATCTCCATTTTGCCCAGGTCTGTCTCTCCTTGACACTTTGCCTGAATCTTCCCGTGACGATCGATTAGAAACGTCATCGGCAGGCCAAGGACCCCGCCGTAGAGGTCTCCTAACTTCACATCTCCCATGGCCACTGGGTAATTCAACTTCAGCTTGTCAGATGCTTCACGCACGAGTGCCGGGTCGTCATCCATAGAAATTCCGACGATCTGAAGGCCGCGTGAGCCATACCTTCTTTGCCAAGCCACGAAAACTGGCATCTCAACCTGGCAAGGAGCGCACCAAGTGGCCCAGAAGTTGAGCAAAACCACCTTGCCTCGGTAGGCATTGAGATCGAGTCTCTTGTGATCCAGGTCAGTGCGAACAAACTCCGGCGCCTTCTTGTGAACAAGCGTTGTTGCCGCGAAAGCTGACTGTGCCTCGCTCGCCATGGAGCATACAGCCAGAAACAGAAATGTCAGCGCGAACCGGCGAAGCGCGAAGAACGGCATTTGTATGACCCACGGCCCCCGGGCGGTCTTCCCGGCAATGCCTAGACTAGTGGCTCCGTTCAACCGGATAGCCCTTCGCGACCCAATCTGTGCCCAGATTATCAGCGAGATACAGAACATTCACGTTAGTGAAGCCCATGTCGTGCAGTTGCTTGAAAGCTGGTCCCAAGTTGGGACAACGGTTCCACGGACAGCAGCCGCAGTACAGGACGATAGCCTTCTTCTTCGAAAGCGTGGCGACCGTGCTCTGCAGCTGTTGCAGACCAGTGGGTTGGGAACCTGCACCGGCATACACGGAGCCGGGAATATGGGCCTCATCGAAAAGAAGGTGCGAACCGACTTGGAGCAACAGTGGCTTCTCTGTTCCCTTGGTTTGAAGCACATGATTCAGCGCTTCGGGCTGGATTAGCTGCGATTGGGGAATCGACAAAGCACTTCCGGGTCCAGAGACGATGTATTGTGCTGGGCAGTGCAAGGAACCAAAAAGAAGAGCCAGTGCCGCCAGTCCGGCGGTCATGGCTAATTGCGGAATGCGAGTGCGTTTCATTGAATAGTCTCCGCAGCCAGTCTAATCCCGAAGGCCGCCTGCAGTTTCGGAATGGCTGACACATTACGCCATCAGGAATTTGCGTGTGGAACTCGGCGGGTCTTAGCTGGCGCTCACGATGGCTGCCGCTCGGGCATAAGAGCCAAGGTTGAAGGCATTGGCATAGCCCAAACGTGTCAGTTTTGTCTTGGCCATGCCGCTGCGCATCCCGCTCTGGCAATGAAGTAGCAACACTTGATTCTTATCCTTCACCCGGCGCGGCAGCGCGGTTTCGATTCCCTCCACCGGAAGGTTGATCGCGTTCGGTAGATGGCCGGAGTTGAACTCGGCGGAACTGCGTACGTCAATCACCAGAGCACCGTTTTTCAAGTACTCTAGGGCTCGCTTGGTCGAGACCTGGCTGGCTCGTTTCCAGATGGAATAGATGGTTACAACGATTGCCAGGACAATTACAGATGCTGTCATACTCATAGTTCTCAACTTTCCTTAGGCTTGCTTCGGTTCACTACTGCTCTACGACTGGAATGGCGAGAAACCCAGTGCACGTACTTATCCCATTCTCCGCCAAGCGCTCATGCAATGTCCCACAACGCACAAGGACCGAGTCGTCATCCATGGAAACTCCGATGAACTGTTGCCCGTTGGCGCTTTCGGAGACGACCTATCCTGTTACTGCCCAGTTTTCGACGCAGCTTCATCCGCGCCTATGAAGATGAAGGACACCATCGATTTGTAACAGTCAATGAAGAGGTGTTTTGCTGTTCAAGACAGGTGCCAGCCCGGCCTGAGCTTGGTTAAGGTCTGTGATTGCCGCCGCATCGCCCTAAACGAGGGCACAAACGAGGGCACGATAAGGAATCCAAACGTTCCTTTATGTGCCCTTTCATTCCCCTTAATTCTCAGTAACTCAAAGATTCTAATGGAGTTGACATCTTGCCACGGTAGAGGTCAGGAGTTCGAGTCTCCTCGTGCCTACCATTTTTCCCCAGACATACTGAGGCGTGTGACGGCCGGCCGATTGCCGGGGGAGAGTTCCGCTTTGGCGAGCGGTTGATATGCCCGAGCCGGCTACAACTTCGGTGGCAGAGGTTTGAGGAACTGGCGGTTGCGCTGGCCCACGCCGAGGAACGGCAGTAGCTTCCGCGGTGGCGGCTGGAGGAGAACCGGCTAAACGCCCGGCTGGTTGATGGCTGATTGATACTGGGGCGGTTACGCTTCCTCTGGAGGCTGCGTACAGCGCGATATACGAGCGGCACCAGGCGGGCCTGCCCCCGGAGCACATCGAGATTGCGCGGCTTGCAGCGGTAAGGAAGAGGGTTCCGCAGGCAGCGAATTCCATTGCCTTTCAAGTTAAGCGGGACTTATGATTCGCCCACACGCCGAATTGTGGTCGGCGGGCGTTGCCTGTCGAGTTCAGAAGAGATTTCCTAGCGTTTTTTCCAGTCGAGTTAGATGGTTTGGAGCAGTCATGCGCAAGTTGTCTGGGGCCCTTGGGTTCCTTCTGGTTGTTCTTCTCTCTGGTTGCAGCGCGGGAAATGTTTCCAACCCAACTAGTACACCGGCACCCGCGGTGCGGGGCTTGCAGGGAGTGGTCCATGGGGGCCAGCCGCCGGTAACCGGTGCGACGATCACGCTTTGGGCCGCCGGGTCGAGCGGGGATGGGTCGACGGGATCGTTGCTGGCCAGTACAACCACGAATTCGAGTGGCGGCTTCACTCTGGGGACTTACACCTGCCCGGGTTCCGATCCATACGTTTATCTGACGGCGACAGGCGGCAATCCCGGACTGACCGCGGGTACGAATAACACCGCAATCTCGATGCTGGCTGCGCTCACGGATTGCAATACGCTAAAGGCCAATGCGGCAACGACCTTCGTCTGGGTCGATGAGGTCACCACGATGGGCGCGGTCGCGGCGCTTCATCCCTATATGACTTCTACCGGCGGACTGGGCTCCGGATCCGGCGACGCCGCTGCGTTTGACTCGGCGTTTGTCAGTGTTGCGGAGTACACCAACACGACGACCGGAACGGCCCCGGGTCCGACCCTGCCCGCGGGCTACTACGCGTCCAGCGCCGAGATCAACACTTTGGGCAACATCATCGCCTCCTGCATCAATACCGCCGGGGGCTACGCCGGCGACGGCGGATCGGCTTGCGGCACCCTGTTCACTCTGACTACGGTGGGCAGCTCAGTGCCGACAAACACGCTGGGGGCGATGCTGAACATCATTAATAACCCGACGCAGAATGCCGCGGCGCTGTTCAACCTAGCGGGCGTGGTGACTCCGTTCCAGCCGGTCGACAGTGTCGCGCCGTCGAGTTGGGCGCTGCCGATTCTTCCGATCGCGGCGATGCCGACTTTCTCGACAGGCACGGGCACGTATAGCTCGGCGCAGTTCGTGACGCTGTCGGATGCGACCGCCGGCGCGGTCATCTACTACACTCTCGACGGCTCGACGCCGACTTCGGCGTCGCCAATCTACAACGGTTCCCAGGGAGTGATCACGGTCTCTTCCAACGAAACGATCAACACGATTGCCCAGGCGAGCGGGTATGCGACCAGTTCGGTGGGATCGGCTCAGTACAGCTTCACCGGATCGTTATCGACGTATAACGTTGGCGGCGCGATCACGCTCACCGACGGCTGCGGTAGCGCCACACCCCCAGTTACGGTCACTCTGAGCCAGGGCAGCACGCTGATTCAGACGACGACGACCACCAACGGCAACGGGAGCTTCACGTTCTCCGGCGTACCGAACGGCACGTATACGGTGACCCCGTCGATCAGTGGACCGAGTTCACTTTTCTATCCATCCCCGCATTCGGTCAGCGTAGGTGACAATAACGTCATCAATGCAAATTTCAACGCGAACATTGGCTATACCGTATCGGGGACGGTATCGTACAGCGGCCCGCAGACCGGGCAGATTTATGTGTCGCTGGTCCCGGTTGGCTGCGGCAGCGGAGGCGGCACGGTAGGCACCAGCATCTCTGCCACCGGGGCATACACCATCCGTGGAGTGCCTCCTGGCAGCTACACGGTGCAGGCCTGGATGGATCCGATCGGCCAGGGCGTGCAGAACGCAACCGACCCGACCGGCAACGTCTCCGTGAGGGTGGCAGCCGCGAACGTGACCAGCGATCCCGTCACCATGCAGGATCCTACGTTCGCGACGCCCAGCTCGAATCCCACCATCGCAGACATTTTTCCCAACTCAGAAGGCGCGCTGATTGAGTTCCAGCAGAGCCAGAACAGCAGTAACGAGGAGGACGCGAATCAATACCAAGTGCAATGGAGCACCAGCCCCACGCTTGGCGGCGGTTCTAACGGCGACCAGTTCCTCTCCATCGCCGGCAGCAAAACCTTCACGGCGGCTGGGAGTAAGGGTCTCTGGGCGCTCACCAATGCGTCGCTCTCCAGCGGCCAAACGTACTACTTCCAGGCCCGCTCCTTTGACACGCTGG
>PLUT01000361.1:0-3148 GCA_003162875.1 Granulicella sp. | reverse complement strand
CGGGCGCGCCGCTGTACTTGGGCTTGCTGCAATTCTCAAGCAGCAGCGGCGGCGACCCGATTGGCTTCTATGTCACCGAGATTGCCAACCCGTCGAACAGCGCCAATGACTTTACGGTCAGCGTTCCAAGCGGCCCCTACTACGCAGTCCTCGGGATCCTCGACCAGAACAACACCGGCGGAATCGGCGCCGGAGCGATCACCAATGTCAGGAACAACGTCCAAGCCAACCTGGCCATTTCGGGCAGCACGCAGAGCGTAGCGGGCATCACGCTGCCCACCTCGAACAGCACAGCAACCGTAACCACGCAGTTCTCGTCCAACAGCTGCCTGGCCCCCTGCTCGCCCTCGACGGGCTATCAGGTCACCTTTACCGTGAACGAGTCGGACAGGCAGCCGGTGGCGGTTACCTTGAACTCGGGGCCCAATGTGCTCAACAACAACGGGACCGTAGCCCTGGATATGGGCATCTGCACCGATTGCGGCAATCTTCAATTCGGCTACAGCCTCTCGCTGTCCGGCACGCCGAACGTGGGAGACACCTACGGCTTCACGGTCACCTACAGCGACGGAAGCCAGGATACCGGCACCACGGTGGCCGGCGCAGTGACGGGTTGGAACGGCGGAATCACGGTGGCGGGCGCAGGCGATGCCCCAACCAACCTGACGCCCAGCAACAACAACAGCACCAACACCACGCCCACATTTACCTGGACCGACTCGTCCAGTGCCACGGGTGCCAACTTCAACTACAGCTTCAACCTCTCGAATAACACGTGCTCGAGCAACTGCCAGATCTGGCAGGTACCGGGCAACAACTCCAAGTCGAACGGCTTCTCCAGCTCCATTACCTCAATTCCGTGGATTACCTCGGGGAACGATGTGACGGGAGCCTCCGGCAACCTGCCCACAGTATCCGCTCTAACCCCGAGCGACATCTACAACTGGTACGTTCAGGTCAAGGACAGCACCGGCAATCAGGCGTCGACGCAGGTGCAGTACCAGCCGTAACGGGGAGAACGGGGCTGGCAGGCGCGGGCGATCTGGCTCGGGTTGGTTCGGTTTGGGGCCGTCGGGCATGGTATGCTTTAAGAACGCTGGAGTGCCGTTCCGACGGCAGCGGTGAGGAACGCCGGTTTGCAAGGCGAGCCTCTTTCCCGTGGCATTGATTGTGGCCTGAAGTTCAACCGGCCTACGCTAAGCCCCTGCGATCAAAAGGATTGGAGCAACGTTATGGCAGCCAAGTGTGAATTCTGCGGCAAAGGGCCGCAATTCGGAAACAATGTGTCGCACGCGAACAACAAGACGCGGCGGCGCTGGAACGCGAACCTGCAGGCGGTGCGGGCGAAGGTGAGTGGCGCGAGCAAGCGGATTACGGTGTGCACGAGCTGCATCAAGACGGGCAAAGTGGTGAAGGGCTAGGTACTAGGTACTAGCGGCCGCTATCGCCGACCGTAACGAGACAAGACCCCAACCGCTTCGGCGATTGGGGCTTTTTGTGTTTGCGGCTCGTTGGGAGGGGTCATTTGAGGCGGTGCACGCGAGGAGGGCTTTATTTCGGGCCTTCAGCCCTTGGTTGTTTTCTCGCGCCCTGGCCCTGGGGCGTTCCACCCCAGCCAGCAAGCTGGCCGGGGTCCCCGGGTTGCCCTAGGCTAAGTTAGCGCGGGCCTTCAGCCCGCTGATTTCTCACTTGGCGGCTGTCCTAGGGCGTTGCTCCAGGCTGGTATATTGCGCGCCGT
Organism: Granulicella sp.; assembly: GCA_003162875.1. Lineage (GTDB taxonomy): Bacteria > Acidobacteriota > Terriglobia > Terriglobales > Acidobacteriaceae > Edaphobacter. The sequence continues at coordinate 1,410 of PLUT01000361.1, read as the reverse complement.
TGGCGCTTGGGGTGGTGCCGTTGGCGCTTGGATTTGCGAAGCAAGTCTCGGGGGCTGAAGCCCCCGATTTTTGTTGTCAGAATGCCCAGGCTAAAGCCTGGGCCTATCTCAGGAGCAAGAGCAACAGCCAATTCGGGGATTCTTCGCTCCGCTCAGAATGACAAACCAAGTCATGAACGGCGGGGGCTATTTCTTTTCGAAGGCGAGCGATGCGCTATTGACGCAATAGCGCATGCCGGTTGGGCGGGGGCCGTCGGGGAAAACATGGCCGAGGTGGGCTCCGCAGTTGGCACAGGTGACCTCGACGCGGCGCATACCGAGGGCGTTGTCTTCATGGGCTTCGACGGCGTCGGGCGAAACGGGGAGCCAGAAACTGGGCCAGCCGCTGCCGGAATCGAATTTCTTGTCCGAGGCAAACAGCGGGGCCTGGCAGGCGGCGCAGCGGTACACTCCATCGGCGTGGTTGTTGACCAGGGTGCCGGTGAAGGGTGGCTCGGTGCCCTTCTCGCGCATGACGTGGAACTGGTCCGGGGTGAGGAGTTCGCGCCACTCAGCTTCGGTCTTGTGGACTTTTTGCCGGGGCGCGGCGGGTGTGGTATCGGTCATCTGCTGTGCCATGTCTGAAAGTCCTCCAGGTTCGTGTGGATTAGATGCGCCGGCGGGCGAGCAGCTTCGTAGGCTCTGGGCAAAAAAAGCACGGCGGCGGGTTCTTTACCTTCAGCAAGCTGCAGGCGGGGTGACGGCTTTACGAGCTCGGGATGACGGTTTCGAAGGCTTCGTGTCCCCTCCGGAGTTGCGCGCACAATCGGGACCCAAATCGGGGCACAGGCAGGAGCAAAATGCGGGGATTCTTCGCTGCGCTCAGAATGACAGGCGGTAAAGAGTTATGCCGCTTATTTCAGAGATGGGACATTAGGGCTGATGGGCGATCGCATCAATTTCCACCAGGGCGTCCTTGGGCAGGCGCGCCACCTCGACGGTAGAGCGGGCGGGCGGGACGACACCCTCCGGCGCGAGGTATCGAGCATACACCTCGTTCATGGCGGCGAAGTCGGCCATACTCTTGAGGAAGACGGTGGTCTTGACGATGTGCGCCAGGTCGAGGCCAGCCTCTTCCAGCACAGCGGCGAGGTTTTCGAACACGCGCGCGGTCTGTTCGCGAATGCCGCCGGCGACGAGGGAACCAGTGGCCGGGTCGAGCCCAACCTGGCCGGAGGCGAAGACGTCGGAGCCTACGCGCACTGCCTGGGAGTAGGGCCCGATAGCGGAAGGGGCCTGGGTGGTGGAGATCATGATCTTCTGGGGCATGGGGATGATTGTCGCGCTTGGCAGAGGGCGAGCGCAACTGGCGTGAGAGGGTGATGAAAAATACGGTCGCGGCCCAAAGAATTGACCCCCGGGGCTAGGTAG
>PLUT01000268.1 GCA_003162875.1 Granulicella sp. | reverse complement strand
CAGACACTACCTAAAGCCCCCTTAATTTTGTGGCCCTGAATGGACGGACTAAAGTCCGTCCCTATCAAGACAGTGGGTGACATCGAGGCGACAGCTCTCAGGCGGAGGCGGCTTCGGCGGCGAGGAGTTTGCGTTTGCGCTCGAGGCCCCAGCGGTAGCCGGTGAGGCTTCCATCCTTTCCGATGACACGATGGCAGGGGATGACCACGGCCAGGGGATTCGAGCCAATTGCGGCGCCGACCGCGCGCGCCGCGGTGGGCCGGCCGAGCGAGCGGGCGACGGCCGAATAGGTGCTGGTCTGGCCGCGCGGAATCTGCTGTAGCGCCTTCCAGACGCGCTGCTGGAAGGCAGTGGCGCGCACGTCGAGCGGGAAGGTGGCGGCCAGGGGATGCTCGCCGGTCTGGCTGGCCACGAAAGCGACGGCGTCGGCGAGCCAGCCGGTGTTGCCCTTGGCGGGCACAAGCTCGGCCTGGTTGAAGCGCTTGCGCAGATCGGCGACGAGCTCGGCGTGGTCGCGGCCGAAGGCGATGGAGCAGACGCCGATGGGGGTTGCGGCGACCAGCATGCGGCCCAGCGGGGTGGGCGCGGTGGTGTAGCGGATGACCAGGCCGGCGCCGCCCTGGCGCAGGACGCGCGGGGTCATGCCCAGCGACTCGCCGCTGGACTCGTAGAGGCGGCTGGAGGAGCCGAAGCCGGCCTCGTAGATGGCGTCGGTGATGCGCTTGGTGGGAGCGGGCGAGACTTTGCGGTGGGGCGAATGCTGGGCAGGACTCTCGGCGGGGTGCAGCGCATCGGGTCGCAGCGCGTCTTGGAAGCGGGCGACGCGCCGGGCCTTGGCGAACTCGCCCGGGCTGACTCCGAGGACCCGGCGGAAGCCGCGCAGGAGCGTGAGGCGGCCAACCCCGGTGGCCTTGGCCAGGTCGGCGAGCCGCGTGCGTTGGTCGGCGTGCTCAGAAAGATACTCCGCGGCGGTGGCAATGACAGCGGCCTGGGGGTCGGGGCGTGGGGTTGCACGGTCCGGCTCGCAGCGCTTGCAGGCGCGATAACCAGCCTGTTCCGCCGCGGCTGCGGTGGGGAAGAAGGAGACGTTCTTCCGCGCCGGGCGACGGCTAGGACAGCTTGGCCGGCAGTAGATCCGGGTCGACCGGACAGCATAAAAGAACTGGCCGTCGGCGCGCTGGTCGCGCGCGAGCACCTGCTGCCACTGGCGTCCGGGAAAGAAACTGGGCACGGCGCGGGCTGGCAGCGTGGTCGATGGCCGATTGGGCTGAATTGCGCGGGAGTGATCCGTCGGAGCTGAAGTATCGGGCTGAAGCGGCTTGAACATTCGGTGAGCTCTCATACCAGTATCGTCGCTGCGGGGGGCGAACGCGACACTCCGCAATGTTCATAGAAGTCGCGGCATGGCGCGGTGCGGGTTACGTCGCGGAGTGAGGGGGATGAGCCGCAGCCTTATCGTCGAGCAAAAAGGCTGCCCAAACCCGGGCTATATCCGCAGAAGGCCCCTGATGCTGGGATGGGGGATGGCGCGCGCGGCTTTAGCGCGTCAACCAGAGGAATGCCTGTAAGATTTGGGTGGGCCGGGAGCAGCAACTCTACGGTCCAGGGCTGCGACGGAGATGAGCGGAAGGAAAACCAACTCCCGTCCTGCCGCGGAAAGGACACCGGCAAAGTATGCGAAGCCCGAACAAGGTAGCCAGGCTGCTGCTCGCCTTTGTCGTCGGCTCGACCATCTTCGCGGATTACTGGGAGTACAGCCGGGCCTACCACGCCAACCCGGACTGGTGGATGGACGTGATCCGGGGGACGGCGGACGCGCCGCAACAGTACCGCATCGGCGTGCCGTGGGCGGCCGACCTGCTGCGGCGGTACGGGCACATGGGGCTGCGTCACGGGTTGACGCTGATCGATCTGGTCTGCGCCGCGGGTGCCGTGTACCTGCTGTTCTCGGTCTTCGAGCATTCGCGGGTATATCGCGCGGCGGGGGAGACGGCGCGCTGGTTCGGCGGGGCGGCGTTCGTTTTTCTGGTCCAGTTCTACTTCGCATGGATCACCTGGTATCAGCGGCCGGAGACTTTGGCCAGCGCAGCCGTGCTGGCGGCGACGCTGTGGCTGCTGACGGTGAAGCTGCCGCTGCCGCGAGTTGCTGCGACGGTGGTGACCTCGGCCGCGATGCTGGCGCTGGCCGGGGTACAGGGATTCATCCGCCCGGATATCATCTTCGCGGCTCATCTGGGGATTCTCGCGATGTGCTTCACGCGGGCTGGCGGAGGGCTGTCGCTGGCTCGCGGAGTGCAGGCGGCGACCAGCGTGGCAGCGGTGCTGGTCGCGGGCGGCATTCAGTACACGCTGATGCATGTGGTGTATCCGCACGCCGGCTACGGAACGACGCGGGTGTTTGAACTGAGGCAGAACCTTACCCAGCCGCTGGGGATGGCGCCGTTCGTGCTGTTCCTGCTGCCGTGGGGCTGGCTGGCGACCACGCTGGCGCGCCGGCGCGCGACCGCGGATGCGCCAGGGATGGCACTGTTGGCGGGGTCGGCGATTTACATGGTGCTGTGGTTTGTGGTGGGCAGGATCGAGGAGGTGCGCATCTTTCTGCCCTTCGCGGTGGCGCTGATCCCGCTGACCTGCGCGTGCGCCATGGAGCGATTCGTGAGCGCGCCGGGTGCGCAGGAAGCGCAGATATGAACGTTCATCTGACGGTCTGCGGGGAATCAGAGCTTCCAGGGCTGTTCGAGGCACGGGCTGTTTTGTCGAAGAAGCACGAACTGACGGCTGATCCGGGTGCGGCCGATCTAACTTTGATCCTCGGCAGCTTTGGACACGACCCGCGCCTGCTGTTAGAGCACCCGCTCTACACGACGTTCCCCGACCGCTGTGCCGTGTACACGGAGGACGATAACTATCTGCCGCTCGCTCCGGGGGTGTACTGCTCGGCGCACCGGGACGAGCAAGCTCACGCGGGGCGGATCTTCAGCTACTCGTATGTGTCCCGCAATGGCCGGTATCAGAACCGATACCTGGCGGAGACATCGCCAGACGTCAGGATGGCCGCGCCGGAGAAGCGCTATTTGTTTACGTTCCAGGGCGGGTCAACTTCGCTATTGCGCAAGCGGCTTTTCAATGTGAAGTACGACCGCGCGGATGTGCTGATTGAAAATACCTCGCGCTACTACCACTGGGACGACTCGCAACCGGACCGCCGTGACCGTCAGCTTGCGTATGCCGAGACCGTGGCGGCGTCGCATTTTGTGCTTTGTCCGCGGGGAGCAGGCACGGGGACGATTCGATTCTTCGAAGTGATGGCGGCGGGGATTGCTCCGGTGCTGCTGTCCGACGACTACGAACTGCCTCCGGGGCCGGCGTGGGATGGATTCCTGGTGCGCGTGCCGGAGCGGGACCTGGCGAAGCTGCCAGCGCTGCTGGAGCCGCTGGCTACGAGTGCCGCGGAGCGCGGGCGACTGGCCCGGGCGGCTTACCTCGAATACTTCTCGGTGGAGCGGGAGTTCGATCAGGTAGTGGAGTTGGCTGCGCGGTCGCTGCGTCACGGACCACCGCCGGAGGAGCGGTTTCGGAGGCGGCAGGCGGCGATTATTCAGCGGGTACGGTTGGAGAACCAGATTCGCGGGGCTCTCCGCAACATGGTGCTAAGAACCCTGAAGGTGTTGCGGATCAAGAACCCGTATCAGATGAATGACCGGTAGACTCCGGCACTACTGATGCTTTCGTTGTTCGGCGTCTCGCCGCGTATCTATCCATTAGCCAGAAGTTCGCGTAGCTCTGAGGCGCGACGCAGACGAGGAACGCGACGTATCCCAAACTCATAATCCGAAGCCACCGGGAATCCCGCGCGACGGAGGATTGTCGTTCCTGCGCATTTTGGTTGAGCGCGAGCACGTTCTGGCGTTCTAAAATTGCAAGTTCGGGTATTATCATGCGCACAGTCTATCAACCGGTGAGCAACGACAATGAAATCGACGCACTTCGAGAAGGCTCTTATAGCTGTCACGTTTGTCGCCGCCTGTATGTTCTTAGGCAGAGCGGCTGTCTATGAATCTGAATCTCCGCTCGACCCCGTCCAATACACGCAGGGGCACTCGGACATGCCATTTCAAGGCCGGTTCATGATGGTGCCGGTGGTGCGTTTTCTGCTGAATTCCCCAGCGGCGGGCCACATGCACCTGAACCACATGTCGAGCGTTGCCATCGGTTTTTCCTTCATCAACGGCTTCTGCCTGGTAGTCCTTGGAATGCTGGCGGCTCACTTGGGGAGGATCTTGGGGCTGTCCGGCGACCTGTACTACTTGCCGACTATCCTCACTCTCCTCTCCCTCGCTTTCACGTATTGCATCCACCAAGAATGGGGTTTCTACTTTTATTACGACTTTCCCGCCTGCGTATTCTTTGCCCTGGGCTTTTGGGCGATCATCTCCCGAAGGTTGCTACTCTACCTGGCGATCTCGGCTGCGGGGATGCTCAATAAGGAGACCGTACTGTTACTTGTTCCTCTCTGGGCGGCTTGGTCGCTGGCCGACGAGAAGTGGGGGGTGGCAACGATTCTGAGGAGATGGAGGGTGTTCGCGGTTTCGTTGCTGATTGTAGGGGGCCTCTTGCTTGAGAAGCACGAGGCGGTCCATTTGTTTGGCTATGATCGGTCAGCCGTCGGATTTAACGGGCCATGGGAATTCGGCGCGATCGCGTACCTGCACCCGTGGCACCTTCCACAGGTGCTGAGCGCTCTGGGATTCGCGATCCCTTTTGCATACCTCTACCGTGGGTTTCTTCCTCGCCGCATCTGGTGCTTGTTGGTGGGGATGCTTCCCGGTCTCTGTGTCCTCTTCTACTTTGGCGTGCCAATCGAGTGCCGCGTGTACGGAGAGTTTGCGATAATGCTCTCCCTTATCCTCTCGTTCGAACTGGAGGGGTATCTCTGTGGGGTGAGCAGCGCCGCCGCGGCGTCTTTGTGAGACAGAGGGTTTTCCACCCGCGGCGCCGGGGGCAGACCGCAAGGAGCTTTAGCCGTGAGGTCGGCGTACCACGGATTGTTTAGCAGTTCGGTACAGACACCGAGGACGGCAGCGACCCGCGGAGGCTTCGGTTCCTGACCTGTGCCACAAAGGTACCTGGCGACGCCGTTTGCCTGCGGGTCGGTTAGGGGCTGGGCACAAATGAGATCCGAGACGCGGCCCCCCGGCGGTCGGGGCCGAGGACGGGAATGGCAAAGAACGGCGCGGCCCATTTGGCAAAGAAAGCGCAGAAGAGGAGAGCCTCGGTCCCGAAGGTCATGAAGGCGATGAGGCCGGAGATGGCGCCTTCCGGCGCGGTGTGCGAGAGAAGTGCCAGCACCAAAAGGCCCCAGGGAGTGGTGCGGAGATCGCCGCACAGGGAATCGAACAGGACGAACATGGCGAGCCAGACCAGGGGAGCAACCACGAGGACGCCAAGCCACTTCTTCATGTGGTAGGCCTCCGAGGTGGGACTGAAGGAAACGCCGGTGGTGGTATCTTCCTCGGAGGTCATGCCTCCGACCTCGTGAGAGTAGAGATTGCCGAGATTGTAGTTCGGCTTGTTGGGCCACAGGAAATGGGGAACGGCATTAAGGAGGCTCGCTGTGACGGGTAACAGGCCGATGACTTTGCCCTGATCGGTGACGTTGATGAGTTTGTCGTCGACGGAGACGAACTGCAGGCGATCCCAAAAGCCCTGCGGCGTGTTGTAGTATCCGCCTACTGCGAAATCCTGCTCGAAGCCTTGCCGGGTCTCTTCGGGGCTTTCGAGCAGCCGGGTGGTGAGGGCGAGATGCTGACTGAGGGCCATGTTGGGTTCGAGGAACTTGCGGCCATACTGCGAGTAAGGGACCAGGTAGTAGAAGACGATGAAGACGAAGGCGAGGCAGGCCACGATTTGCAAGGCAGAAAGGCGGAATCGCAAGGCGCATACGGGGAGGACCCAGCAAGCAGCCGGCAGCAGCATTCCCTGCTTGGAGAAAGGGAAGAGCCCGAAGAAAACAAAGTAGTAGACAGCGGCGAGCAGGGTGGGCAGATTAAGGCTGCGGGTTCCGCCGCTACGGCGGATTTCGTACATGACGCCGATGATGATACCCACAGGGATCAGCTGATTGAGCTGGCTAAAGGCGCTGTTCACCAGCTGCGATGCTTCGCCCAGCAAAGCGATGAGGGTGGCGCCGACGACGCCGAAAACGATGCATCCGACCGAGGCGCGATACATCTCGGAGTCCCTAAGCATATTCTTCAGCAGGCCGGATTTGCGCAAGATCCGGCGGCTGACAATGACGGTGGCCAGCATGGCCGCGATGCTGCCGACGTAGATCTCGATGTCGGTGCGCGGGTCACGGAGATTGGACTGGGCCGGTTCACCGAGGTAGGCCTTGTAGCAGACGCCGACGATCACCACCAGGAGCGAATAAAAGAAGACGTAGGCGCCCGAGGCCCGGGTCAACCCTCCCGCTGCGTTGAAGGCGAGGGCGGCGATGAGGATGAAGACGGCACAGCCGGCGCTAAAGTAGAGGGCCGTTCCCTCAACCTGCTGGATGAGGAACAGGGCAACCGCAAAGATGGCGACGCGGTTGATGGGAACGCGCTCTGGAAAGGGGATGCGCACACGCTTAGGGCCAGTCTAGCAGGGAGGGCGGGGCCTGTGGCGGCATACCGCAAACGCGCCAATCAATGGGGTTAAGGCATTGCCGGTGGGCTAAGGTCTGCAGGGTTGGAGGGGACCTCATCCGGGGGTGCACCCGGAGTTGGCTTGCCCGCCGCCACCGCCGCCACCGCCGCCGGTATAGCCGAAATGAAGACAGCACGATCATGTGGCGGACACCAGCTGCGGTACCGCTGCTGGGGAAACGGCGCAGGCGGGTAGCAGCTTGACGGAACGTCCGACAGCGTAAAGCGCGGTTGAATGGAAGGCGTCCAATCGAGAAACCACCCGTGGCACCCGGGCGGTCCCGACAGGTTGCGCGGTTTGTATGCGCCGGCGGGCACCAGAATATTTGGGTCGTTGACGTAGCCCGTGCTCTGAAGCTGGGCCCAACCGTCCAATTCGAACCCTCCCTCGAGCTGCGACCGGGGAACGCCTGCGGCCAAAACCCGGTTTGCTGCGGCAGCATAAGCACCCTGGCGGGCGAAGAGGTCATGCGTGTTGGCGACCGCTTCGCAGGCCAGGACGGCAACGATAACGGCGGAAAGGATCGGCAGCCTTCGCCGTGGTGCGTCCCCGATGTAAACCCAAATCAGAAAGAAAAGAAAGATGGGCAGAACCGGAACAATGTAGCGGGGCCAGAGCGACTCGCGGGTGACGACTAACAGCATATAGGCGCAGGTGAACGGCCCAAACAGCAGCAGCAGGGTGCGCGCCGGCAGCGCGCCGGGCAAGCCGCGCAGGAAGGCGGGTGGCGCATCGGGATCGGCCAGGACACTGCGCAGGCCCGCGGCGAAGCGGAAGAGGCAGGCAAAGGCGGAGCCAACCAGCACGAGTCGAACGGCAAGCGGAACGTCGCCCAGGAAAGGCGCGGCCATTGCATGAGTCTGGTTGTAGGCGCTGGGGTCCAGCAGCAGCAGGCCGCACCCCGTGGCGGCGCCGACCAGCGCGGCTGCGTAGCCGACGACCCCGCGGCTGGTGCGAAGCTTGAAGAGATACGCGCTGAGTACGGGCAAAACCAGCAAGAGAGCGGTNNTGCGTAGGGTTGCTGGCTGAACCAGTGCATACAGCCCGCGACAAAGGCGAGACTCAGCAGCCAGAGGGCCGCGGCCGCGACCGGTACACCTCGGCGGCGGCGGACGCACCAGGCGGCTGAAGGGACCAGCACGAGCACCCCCAGCCAGCAAATCTGCCGGGCCGTTCCCAGGACATCGTTGGAAAGGGCGGCGCCCGCCAGCCAGGCGATGGTTGCGGCGGGCGACTGCTCCGGGACTGCTCGCAGGCAGCAGTAGAGACACACCAGGATGGCGAACAAGCCGGGCACATCGGACATGAAGGTGGTGGCCAGGGGCAGAAAAACTGACGAGAGGACAACGGAAAGGGTGGCAATGGACGCGTTCCAATCGCCCAGACCGAGGCGCAAAAAGATGCGGTGCAGCAGCGCCGCGCAGATCAGGGCCAACAGCACGACCGAGGCCCGAACGGCGGTAAAGGAGAAGCCGAAGAGTTTGATGAAGACGGCGCCCAGGTAAAGCTGCCAGCCAACGATCGCCGTGGCCCAGCCGGCGTATACCACGTGGCCGGTGTCGGCGAGCACCCTGGCCGACCAGATGTAGACCCAGTCGTCACCCACGCCTGCCTCCACTACCGGGTGCGATACGAGGATGCACCCCAGCAGGACGGCGGCGCAGAAAAAAGTTGACCGGAAAGACCGAACCGTCGATAGCGAAATTCCCTTTTCTGCTGCATCCAGGGAGATTCGGCTCATCCGTTCAGTGTAGCTCAGGCGAATTTAAGCGAAGTGACCAGCGCAGGGTGCTGGCCAGACCTTGGTACCATGCGGCCTATGGTGATTGCGGAGCCGACTGCGGGCGACGAAACCTGGGACGTGTGCGTGGTTGGGTCGGGGCCCGTGGGCATGGCCCTGGCGTTGGAGTTTGATCGGCTGGGCCGCGAGGTGCTGGTTCTGGAATCCGGCGATGACGCGATCGATGCTGCGATTGGGGAAGCCTCTCGCGCCGAGATTGTGGACGCACGCCGCCATGCGCGGATGGAGTTGGCGGTTTGCCGCGCGCTGGGCGGAACTTCGTGGACGTGGGGCGGGCGATGCGTGGCTTACGACGAGGTGGACTGGCTGAACCGCGATTTTGTGGCGGATGCGCATTGGCCGATAACCCACGACGAGATCCGGCCATGGTACAAACTGGCCAGCGAATACTTGCTGTGCGGCGACGACTCGTTTGCAATTCCTTATCCGGGCAAACTGGGCGACGGATTGACGCTTGATTTTGTGGAGCGCTGGTCGACGGAGCCTCGCCTGATGCTGGTGCACCGCAAGGCGCTGCTGCATTCACCGCGAATCAAGATCAGCCTGAGGAGCACCGTTACCGGGCTGAATCTCTCGCACGATGGGCAGGCGGTGGAGAGCCTTGCGGTCTCCACCCCGGCCGGACCGCGCGCGGTGAAGGCGCGGCGGATCATCCTGGCGACGGGCGGCGTAGAGGCGACGCGGCTGCTTCTGCATGTCCAGCAGAGCTACCCGCAGCTTTTTGGCGGCGTCGACGGGCCGCTCGGCCGCTGCTATATGGGGCACCTGTCGGGAAAGATTGCCGGCATCCAGTTCGCCAACCCGGACACAATTCGCGACCTGGACTTCAAGCTGGACGACAACGGCGCGTTCTATCGCAGGCGATTGATGCTGACGACTGAGGCGCAGGTGCAGCACAAAGTGCTGAATACTGCGTTCTGGCCGGACAATCCTCCTTTTTACGACCCCACGCACCGCAGCGGCGTGCTGTCCGCGGTATTCCTGGCACTAGCGATTCCTCCGGTCGGGCGCCGCCTGCTGCCCGAGGCAATCCGCCAGATGCATACCGGACCCCGGCCATACCAACTGGCAGCCCACCTGCGGAATGCCGTGCTGGGGGCTCCGCGCGGAGCGGCAGACATGGCGAGGATATTGCGCGACCGGTTGGTCCGCAGGCCCAGGAAGCCTGGATTCCTGGTGCGCAACCGGGGCGGGAAGTATGCGCTGCATTACCACGCTGAGCAGGTTCCGACTGGGGCAAGCCGCATCCGGCTGACGCACGAGCTGGACGCCTTCGGCGTGCCCAGGGCCAGCATCGATCTGCGCTTTACGGAACAGGATGTGGAGAGCGTGATCGAGTCGCACCGGCTGCTGGATGCGTCGCTGCGCGCCAATGGAATGGGGCGGCTGGAGTACTGGGACCCGCCGGATAGGATGCGCGAGAGGGTGTGGGAGACGGCGGCCGACGGCTACCACCAGGTTGGCGGCGTGCGCATGGGCGTGGATCCCGGCCGCAGCGTTGTGGACGCGAACCTGAAGGCACATGGGCTGGACAATTTATACGTGGCCTCGTCCGCGGTCTTTGCCAGCTCGGGGCAGGCCAACTCCACGCTGCTCGCGGTGGCCCTTGCCATGCGGCTTGCGCATCGCCTGGCCGGAGCGGCGTCCCGAGCGGGGGGAGTGATTCCTGTGATTCCGGCGAGCTAACGAGCCGCGAACAGGTGGGAGGTGTCCACCCAGGTCGTTCTGAAGCCTCTGGCGCCAAGCAGCTTTTCGATGCGGACCGGCGCCATGGCCTGACCGCGCGCTTCGAGCTTCGTAAAGTGGACCTCGACCAGGACGCAGCGCAACTGGGGCGACGCCAGCAACTCGCCCATTCCCAGCAGCACCTCTTCCTCGAAGCCTTCCACATCCACCTTGATGACATTGGGAACCCGCCCCAGGCGACCGCACACGGTGTCGCCGCGGCGGATCTCTACGGGGATGGAAACGGCGGCGCCATTGCGCGCGTCGGCTTCGGTTGCGACGTGGTTTTCCACCGAATCTGCCCCGGTCACCAGTCTGCCGGTGGTGTCGGCGTCGCCCAGCGCGACATTTTCCACGCGCAGCCACGCGCAATCCGGCAGCCGCTCGCGAATGCCGGCACAGGACTCCGCGGAGGGCTCAAACGCGACCACCAGGCCATCGGGGCCGACGTGGCGGCAGAACAGCTCGCTGTACAGGCCGACGTTGGCCCCGACGTCCCAGGCCACATCTCCGGGCCGTAGCGCGGCGGTCAATGCCTGGTGGGCGCGCTGCTCGTAGGAACGGGCCGGCCGCAGGCGATTGATCAGGCGGATTGCGCCCGTTTTGCGTGCAAGCGAACGTGCTTTGACGACCCACGGCTTCATAGGCCGGACCATTCTCCCGGAGGTAGCGATTTCCCGGGTCCGGCCGGCGGTTGGGCCGCCCAGCCCGGGGGCAATTCCAGTGTATCCACGGTTGCCCGGTNNGAGTTTTTCAAGGCAATGCCCGGAGAGTTGCAGAAGGAGGGTGCCAGGTAGGTTCCGGCGAGGCGAAAAACGGGCAAATTCCTTTGATTTAGCGCATGGGATCGCTTATGGTAAGGGCGAGTGGCGGCCTCAAAAGAAAGAGACATGGCGCAAGCAGGCGGAGCGACGGCATTCGGCGAGCAGTTGCGGCGGGCGCGCGAAGAGCGGGGAGTGGCTTTGGAGACCATCTGTGAAGCCACCAAGGTGCCGGCAAGGCACTACCGCGCGCTGGAGGCGGGAGATTTGCAGGAACTGCCTGGCGGCGTCTTCCGGCGGGCCTTCGTGCGCAGCTACCTGGGTGTGGTGGGGCTGGAGGAAGGCGCGTGGATGAAGCGCTTTGAGGAGAGTTGCCGGGAGAGCGGGGTGGCGGAACCGGCAGGCATGGAGTGGGTTGCCTTCGCCGAAAACGTCAAGAACAACCGGGTTGTGCTGGGTCGCCGAGCGCGGATGAGGGGGGTTGGGGTGGGGTTATTGCTGGCTGCGCTGGGGCTGGCAGGGTGGTGCGGCTGGAGACTGGCGACCCACCGCCGGTTGCTTCCCTCGCCAATGATTTGGGTGTCCCTAAAGTCTTTGGTTGACAATGGGGCGTCCAGGTAATTTACTGTTTCCTCGATTGAAATTGTTTGTAGGCGCGCGCTGAGAAAATAATTCGCCGTCGCGCACTGCATTCACGGCATGACCGCTCTTCGGCATTTCTGTGCACCGAAGGCCGGCGAGCTGAGGATTAACGCAGGAAAGGCCGGCAAAGCCCGTCGGAGAGTTTGTAAGGAAGTTCTTCAGGAGATGATGATGACGCTGTCTAGACGCTGGGTACGCGGTGCGGTGTGGGTTGTGCTGTTGATGGCGGGTTCGGTTCTGGCCCGTGCGCAGGAGGTATCGGGGAGCATCAGCGGGACGGTCATGGATGCAAAAGGGGCAAGCGTAAGCGGCGCCGTTGTGACCTTGACCAACACCGACCGGGCGCACGTTGAGCGGACCCTGAAGACCGACAAGGCGGGCTATTACACGGCAGGGTCGCTTCCGCTGGGGAACTATTCCGTGGGCATCGCGATGCGGGAGTTCAAGACGGTTGCGATTACCGGACTGGTGCTGCATGCCAATGGGGAACTCCAGGTCGACCAGAAGCTGGAAGCGGGCAGCTCCGGCGAGACGGTGACGGTTGTCGCTAGCCAGGCGCAGGTGAACCTGAGAAACGGCATGAGCGAAGGCCTGGTGACCGGCACGCAGGTGCGCGATCTTCCGCTGGAGAACCGGAACTACGAGCAGTTGCTGACGCTGCAGCCCGGGGTGACGGACGGCGGGTCCGGCGACGACTTGTATCTGGGAGCATCGCTTCCGTACGGCACTTTGAGCGCGCCGATTGCGCAAACCGCACGCGGACTTGATCCGTTCTCGCCGAACGAAGTGCTGTTTTCGGTGAATGGAGAGCGTCCGTCGATGAACAACTGGACGCTCGACGGTGCGGACAACGTCGATCGCGGAACAGGCCTGACGCTGCTTTCGTACCCCAGCGTCGATGCCATCTCGGAGTTTGTGACGCTACGCGGCACCTACGACGCGGAGTACGGCCGTAACGGCGGCGCGCAGATCAACGTGATCACCCGTTCCGGGAGCAACGGATTCCACGGCGGCGGCTACGAATTCTTCCGCAACAATGTCTTGGACGCCAACAATTACTTCAACATGTTGTCTTCGCCTATTACTAAGCGGCCAGCGCTGCGGTATAACGATTTCGGTTTCACGGCGGGCGGACCCGTGGTGATTCCGCACCTTTACAACGGTAGGGACAAGACCTTCTTCTTCTACTCCCAGGAGTTCCGCCGGGTAGAGAACTATACGACCAGCACGTCGTATGTGCCCACGGCGGCCGAACGGATCGGCGATTTTAGCAACTCGGGCATCAACCCCGTCACCGGCAAGCCGGGTCCGGTTGCTGTGTGCGGCGTGTTCAATCCCGGAACCGGCACGTGCCAGACCTACACCACCCAGGAATCAGGCACCAGCAGTCAAGGGATTTCGGCGGCTTCGGCGGCCTATATCAGCGACATCTACAATAACGTTCACTTGCCTAACCCCGGGACCGGGCAGGATCCCCATTCGCTGACCCAAAACGTCCGCAATGTGTTCCATGACAACCAGGAGATCGCTCGAATCGACCACGCGCTGGGATCGCGGGTGAATGTCTACTACCGGTTCCTGCATGAAGATCTGCCCACGGTTGAAGGCGGGGGACTCTTTGTCGGCGGCGGCATGCCTGGGGTTTCGACCACTCGGACCATTTCGCCAGGCACGCAGCACCTGGGTCACGTGACCATCGCGATGCGTCCGACGATGCTGTTCGATATGGGCTACGCCTACAGTTCCGGCTCGATCCACAGCAATCCGGATTATGGATTCGTATCAAGTATCAATTCTCCCGATATCCTAAAAAACGGCAAGAACAGCGGAATCACGCTGCCTTATATACTCAATCCTCTTGAAGTCGTTCCGTCGCTGACGTTTGCCGGTGCATCCGGCGGCACCACTGCGACGGGCATCGCGAGCGCCGGCCTCTACAACGAATACAACCGCGACCACAACGGTTTCGGCATTGTGACGAAGGTGATTCGGGAACATACGTTCAAATTCGGAGTCACGTACAACCATTACCAGAAGATGGAGAATGCCATCGGAACGGGCAGTTCGTATCCGCAGGGCAACTTCAGCTTCAACCCGGCGACCATCTCCGCCACCCAATTGCAGGCGCTCAATACTGCGAATAACACCAGTTGGACCCAACCCAGCGCGTTCGACGCGGAGTGGGCGAACTTCCTGATCGGCAACGCCAACGGCGGCTTTACGCAGGCATCGCAGTCGATGACGCCGGACATCAACGAGAACCTCTTCGAGATGTTCCTGCAAGACGACTGGAAAGCGTCGCGGCGGTTGACGGTGAATCTGGGCGTGCGCTACAGCTACTTCGGCCAACCCTATGACGTCAACAACGAGTTGTCCAACTTCAAGCCTTCCACCTACAGCACCTACAACGCGGAGACGGTTGCCAGCAATGGAAGCCTGTGCACCCAGGCTGGGCAAACCACGGGCGTGTTGACGTTTACCGCGACCGGCGTGGTGGCGACCTACACTTTGACCGCTTGCCCCAACGTGAATGGATTGAACGCTTATCAGCCGAGCTCGAACGCGGACCCATTGAATGGTCTCATCCTGGGCGATCCGAGCCTTATCACGGCTGAGCAAACGCCCGGTGTCAACAACCCGGGTTACCCGTACGCCCCGCCACCCGGAACCTGTCCTAATTGCGCGCCCTCGATCCTCACCCATGGCTCTCCGTTCGGCCTGGAAGTGGGTCAGGCGGAGAAACATGACTTTGCGCCGCGCGTCGGGTTTGCTTATGACTTGTTCGGAGACGGAACGACGGCGCTGCGTGGCGGCTACGGATTGGTCTATGACAATGGGTCGGTCAGCGCATACGAGCAGGAGGTGTTCAACAATCCTCCGTACGTGTATGTGAACACCTATGCGAGCGCGATCATGAGCGCTCCGGCTGTTCCCGTCAATGCGCTCCCATTCAGCCTGGCTCCGAGTGCGCTGTACGCGACTCCGCTGATCTACCAGACGCCTTACGTGCAGCAGTTCTCGCTGGACGTGCAGCGAAGCTTCGGTTCCACGATGATGGTGGATGTGGGCTACTTCGGCGATCACGGGACGCATCTTCAGGGCCGGGTCGACATCAACGAGAATCTGCCGGGAGCGTTCACCAAGACCAGCATCAGCTATGCGCAACAGCCGGGCTGCAGCGGGTTCACCAGCCAGGCGTGCTCGGGTCCGCTGAACCAGATCCGGCCGTACGCGGGCTACACGGCGATCAACACGGTCGAGAACATCTTCAACCAGAACTACAACTCGCTGCAGGCCAAGGTGACCAAGCGGTTCAGCGGCAAGACGCTTGTCGACGTCAACTACACCTACCAGCGCGGGTTGACCAACGCGGCGTCGGATCTGAATTCGGCCCCGCAGAACACCTACAACCTGAAACAGGAGTATGGCCCCACCGCGTATAACCGCAACCAGGTGTTGACGGTCGATGCGATCTGGGATCTGCCCTGGATGCGCAGCCAGGAGGGCATTGCAGGGCACATCCTCGGCGGCTGGGAGTTGTCGGGCATCTACTCCCTCGCCGCGGGGCAGCCGCTAACGGCCACCATGGTCGCGGGCGGCACAGTGAGCTACGGCGGGCTGATCAGCACTTACAACGGTCAGACCAATGGCGGCGTCGCTAACGATTCCGCAGGTCTGGGAATTGTCGGGGCCAGCGCGGCGACTCTGCGTCCGCAAGTGGTGATGAACCCGAATGGGGGTGATGGCTTCCGTTCACACTCGCACTGGTTCAACCCGACGGCGTTCGTGGCTCCTCCGCCAAGCAGCTACCAGGTGGGCAACGAGCGGCCCGGGCAGATTGGCGGACCGCCTGTCGACCAGATCGATGCGGCTCTCATTCGCGATTTCAAGCTCTATCGTGGATGGGTCTTCACCTTCCGTGCCGAGGGCTTCAACGTGATCAACCACGTCAACTGGGCGACGATCGACACGTCGGCAACCAGCGGGACGTTCGGGCAGCCGACCTCGACGCGTACTCCACGCGTGATTCAGGTAGCCGGCAAGATCAACTTCTGACCAGGGCAAATCGTAAGCGGCGCCTGCCCTCAGCGACGGGCGCCGTTTTCCTTTAATCGAGCTGCTTTACGGCGGCGGCCTGATTGCGCGGGACGAGGCCCACTCACCGGCCAATGCAGCGTTTTGCAGTTCAGCGGCCGGTTCCCACCGGACGGATGGGAGCGCTTTGCCGGGTTCGGCAATAGAAGGGTAAAATGATGGGGTTGTGGGGAATCCCCGACATGAAGCGACGGAGGTATTGATTTGGCGAAGCGCGACCGTTTTTTGTTTACCAGCGAATCCGTGACCGAGGGTCACCCGGACAAGATTGCCGACCAGATTTCGGACGCGATCCTGGACGCATGCCTGGCTGAGGACCCATTCAGCCGGGTGGCTTGCGAGACGCTGACCTGCACCGGGCTGGTGGTGATTGCGGGCGAGATCACGACCAAGGCCTACGTGGACTTCCAGTCCATCGTGCGCGGAACGGTAGGGGCAATTGGGTACGACAATGCCCTGTACGGCTTCGACTCGAATACCTGCGCAGTGATCTCAACCATCAACAAGCAGTCCAGTGACATTGCGATGGGTGTGGACACAGGCGGCGCGGGCGACCAGGGCATGATGTTCGGGTATGCGACCAACGAGACCCCGGAACTGATGCCGATGCCGATCTCGCTGGCGCAGAAGCTGACGCGCAGGCTCTCTGAGGTGCGCAGGTCGGGCCTGATGGCGTACCTGCGGCCGGACGGCAAGAGCCAGGTGACGG
The DNA here is from genome assembly GCA_003162875.1 of Granulicella sp. Taxonomy (GTDB): domain Bacteria; phylum Acidobacteriota; class Terriglobia; order Terriglobales; family Acidobacteriaceae; genus Edaphobacter. The sequence continues at coordinate 5,201 of PLUT01000268.1, read as the reverse complement.
TGGAGTACAACGCCGACAACCGGCCAGTGCGCGTGGACGCGGTGGTGATTTCCACCCAGCACGCCGAGACGGTGAGCAACGAGGAGTTGCGCGCCGACATTCTGAAGCACGTGATCCAGGTGGTGATTCCGGCGAATCTGCTGGATGTCGGGACCAAGTACCACATCAATCCGACCGGACGGTTTGTCATCGGCGGCCCCATGGGGGACACCGGCCTGACCGGACGCAAGATCATCGTCGACACCTATGGCGGGATGGGCCGACATGGCGGCGGCGCGTTCAGCGGCAAGGACCCAACCAAGGTGGACCGGTCAGCGGCGTACGTGGCGCGCTACATCGCGAAGAATATTGTTGCCGCCGGGCTGGCGGACCGCTGCGAGGTACAGTTGGCGTATGCGATTGGCGTGGCAGAACCGGTGAGCGTTCTGGTGGACACCTTCGGAACGGGCAAGGTGGAGGAAGACAAACTCGAGAAGCTGGTGCGGGCGAATTTTTCGCTGACGCCGAAGGGCATTATCGACAGCCTCAACCTGCGCCGGCCGATCTACAAAGCGACTGCTGCGTATGGGCACTTCGGACGCGAAGAAAAGAATTTCACCTGGGAGGCGACGGACAAGGCTGCGGCATTGAAGGCCGGAGTCGAGGAACTGGTTTCCGCAAAGTAGATCGTTTCCGGTCACAAATCGGCGGGCGGGCCCAAGCGGCTCGCCCGTTTTGCATGTCTGGGTGGGGCGTAGACTGATCCTGCCCGCCGAAATTGCATCTCACTCGATATATCTCTGGGGAACGAGGACAACGGATGCTCATCAAGTCTGATTTCGACATTCAATTTCAACTTCCCCAGCGTACGGCTATGGTAGCGATGCTGCACCTCCATCCATCGCTGGAGCGCTTCGTGCGGTCGGGCAATGTGCTGGTGATCGAGCATCTGGAACAGGGCATAGCGCCGGGATACGGCGAACTGATTGGAACTTTGGAGTACAGCGACACATTTGGCAACCGGTGCTCGCGATTTGTCGCGCCGGGGGGACATCTGCGGCTGAGCGGGACGAGCACCATCGAAATCGACGGCATGCCCGATGCGGTGGATGCGAACGCAACCCAGGCTCCGATTGAAGAGCTGCCGTCCGAGGTGCTGCAGTTCCTACTGCCCAGCCGGTACTGCGAGGTGGACAGGTTTGTGCAGGTTGCGCAGGACCTGTTCGGCTGGATGACGCCCGGATGGGTGCGGGCGGCGGCGATCCGCGATTGGGTGCATGAGAAGGTGCGCTTCGACTACCAGACCGCGAGGCCGACCAAGACGGCGATGGACGTGTTTACCGAGCGCGTGGGCGTGTGCCGCGACTTCCAGCATCTGGCGGTGACGCTGTCGCGCTGCCAGAATATCCCAGCGCGCTACGCGACAGGATACCTGGGCGACATCCGGTGGCCTTACACCGGAGCCGGCGACTTCAGCGCATGGTACGAGGTGTGGCTGGAGGGGCGCTGGCGGACGATGGATGCGCGCCACAACGAGGCCCGCCCGGGACGCGTGCTGATGGCCACGGGCCGCGACGCGGCGGATGTTGCGATGACGACGTCGTTCGGCAACGCGGACCTGCGTCACTTCTATGTGGAAAGCACCGAAGTGAACGAGGATGGGACGGTCATCCCCCCGCAACGGGCGGAGATTCCCGTCGAAGCGGCTTCGATCATGATCGGTTTGATTCGGTAGACAGCGATGCGGACAGGATTTTCTGACTGAATAATACTGAAGGGTATACCCTCAGCTTACGTCTGAAAACTCTCCCCCTGGGTTTTGATTCTCTCCTGAAGCATCGGCGCGGAGACCCAGGACTAAAGTCCTGGGCTATGAGCCGCGCCCTTTCAAAGCAAATGCCTATGCTGCAGAATTCCACTTCCACGCTCGCCGAACAGGCCATTGCGGTGCCCTCGTTTCCGCCGGCCGAGCGGACCGGCGCGGCGCGCGTTGCGAGGGCGGTGGAAGTGGCGCTGCTGCTGATTGCGGCGGCCTTTTTTGCGCTCCACTTTGGCCACTTGAGAGCCGATTTTCCGAATCATTCGCCATGGATGGACTGGGCGAAGTATACGGATGAAGGCTGGTACGGCGACGCCGCCATACGGCATTACCAGCTGGGGCACTGGTACGTACCCGGCGACTTCAATCCCGCAGCCGCGCTACCGGTGTGGCCGCTGCTGGAGCTGGCGCTATTCCGCGTGACCGGGGTGAGCGTGGCAGCGGCGCGCGCGCTGACGGTTGTCGTCTTCGGGCTCACTTTGGCGTGCGTCTACCTGCTGATGCGGCGCCTGCCGGGGATGTGGAGAGCGCGGGGCGTCCAGCCTGAAAGCGCGGGGGCGGGGACCACCCTGGCTCCGGCGATTGCCGTGCTGCTGCTGGCCGTCAGCCCCTTTTGTTATGCGTTCACACGGCTTGCGATCCTGGAGCCGCTGCTGATCCTGGCGGCGCTGGCGGCGCTGCTTGCGGCCTCGGCGGCGGGCGCGGCCCAGGCCAGCAGCGAGGCCCGCGGAGACGGCGTGCGCAAGCGGGCGAAGCGGCGTGGAGACTTGTGGGCAGCCGCGCTGGGGCTGCTGCTGGCGCTGATGGTGCTTACCAAGACCACGGGCGTCTTCCTGTTTCCGGCGATCTTCTGGATGCTGTGGGCGTCGGGCGGGTACCGGGTGAAGCCGTTTGTGCGTGCGTGGCTGCTGGCCGGCGGGGTTGGCGCGGCGGTGTGGAGCGGATACTACGGGCTGTTTGTCCGGCCACGCTACCTGCTGGATTACCGGTATCTGTTCAGCGCGAACGGGTATACCGGAGTGACGCCAGCCACGCTGGGATCGGTGTTGCACGACACGCTGTTCGACGGCGCCTGGATTGGCGCGACGCTGTTCTGGGTGGCGCTGGCGGCGGCGATCGGATCGCTGGCGGTGCTGTGCGCCCCGCGCCTGCGCGCCAGTCCGCTGGTGGTTGCGCTGCTGCTGTGGGTCATGGGATACGCGGCCTTTCTGGCGTATCACGACAACCTGCAGCCGCGTTATTACCTGGTGCTCGCGGTCCCGTTGACCATGCTGGCTGCGATCGGCTTCGATGCGGTACGGGCGGTCGCGATGGGCGCGTCTTCCCCGGGCAGGCGTTTGCGCGGCATGGGAACCGGCGCACGGCTGCTGCAACTCGCGGCGGCGATTGGTGGGGGGGCGCTGGTGTTCGCGGGCGTCAACGGCGCGCGCCAGACGATCTACTATGTTGCGCATCCGGAATACACGTTCCTGAGTGCGGCGAATCGGGTGCATGACGAGGTCGAGCGCGAAGCGCGTGGGGTTGCGGGCCACTCGCCGCTGCTGCTGTCGATCAGCGGAGCGGACATTTCGTTGATGACCGGCCTCTCGTCGATCTGTGACGACTTCGGCACGATGACGCTCTCCGACCGGCTGGCGGTGTACAAGCCGGGGTGGTTTGCATCGTGGAACTATGTCGAGGACGACAAGATGGAGGCGCTGGCGCCGATGTACCGCGTGGTGCGGGTGGCGTCGTTTCCGGCGTTCGACGATCCGGATCGCAATCTGCTGATCCTGTACCGGCTGGACCTGGTTGGCCTGCCTGCACGCGGCCTGCGGGGACGGCGGCGATCGCTGTCCGTGCCGCGCCGGCTGCGGACGAAGCTGGGCGAGCAGCCGACGGCTAAGCAGCTAAGCCACTGAGCCCGGGGCGGGTTGCGAGCGTTGACTTCGATAGCCTGGTGGGATATTCTGAAAGCTCGCGCAGTCCCGCGTCTGCACGTTTTGGGCGGTTTGTGCCCTGGACTTGCAGCAGGATGGGACAACCATGGTGGATTCACCGGGAGCAGCTCAAGCAAGACGGGCCGCCCTGAAGCACCCACTTACCAGGCAATGTGCGACTTCCAGGCGGTTCGGTCTTTCCGCGTATGAGCAGGGAGCCCGCGTTTTGGGCTCAAGCCTGATCTTCGCTGCGCTGTTTCGCCGGGTGCGACGATATTGGCGTGCCGCTGATGCATGCGGCGGTGCGCATGGAAACTAAAACGGCAACAACAGCCATTTCTTCCGTAGGACGCCGGGCTGGAGAAGGAAGACGGCAGAACCAGGGAGTAACGCGGAATTATGAACAGGTCTACCACCATACCGAGCGGCAAGGACCTCCAGCGCAAGTGGTTTGTGCTGGACGCGACGGGCAAGACGCTGGGCCGGCTTTCGACCCAGGCTGCGTCGATCCTGGCGGGCAAGAACAGCGTGCTGTACACGCCCTACATCGACGTAGGCGACCACGTGATCGTGGTGAATTGCGAAAAGATTGTGCTGACCGGCATGAAGGCGGAAAAGAAGCTGTACCGCCGCTATACGGGTTTTCCCGGCGGGCTGAGGGAAGAGTCGTTCGTGAAGTTGCTGGCGCGGCGGCCGGAGGCGATTGTGGAACAGTCGATCAAGGGCATGCTGCCGAAGTCGAAGATGGGCCGGCAGATGGCGACCAAGCTGAAGGTTTACAAGGGNNGCAAGAGTTCAAGGAGTGTTATGGCGGAATTGGTGCAGTATTACGGAACGGGGCGGCGCAAGTCGTCGATTGCGCGCGTATTTCTGCGTCCCGGCAGCGGCAAGTTCAGCGTCAACAAGAAGGAATGCGACGAGTACTTCGTCACCCCGCAGCAGCGGGCGGCGGCGCGGCGCTCGCTGGGCATCGCGGACATCGGCGAGACCTTCGACGTGATCACCACCGTCAAGGGCGGCGGCGTGATGGGCCAGGCGGACGCGGTGAAGCTGGGCATTGCGCGCGCGCTGATGGAGTTCAACCCGGAGTTGCGCAAGACGCTGAAGGCCGAAGGCCTGGTGACTCGCGATTCGCGCGGCAAGGAACGCAAGAAGTACGGGCAGAAGGGCGCTCGCGCACGGTTCCAGTTCTCGAAGCGGTAACGCGTTCTACGTTCTTCGTTGTACGTTTTTGAAACGAGCAACGGAGAGCGAACAACGAGCAACGGTTTTTCGCATCACCCCCGGAGCGGAGACGGTTCGGGGTTAAGGAGTCAAATCTCCCTTACGAGGGATTAATCCGGGCGCCAGCGCCGCGGCTGAACTTCAGACCGAGACCTGGCAGCCTTCACCAAGGAGACGAATGGCAAACATCACTATGAAGGAACTGCTCGAGGCGGGCGTCCACTTCGGTCATCAGACGAAGCGCTGGAACCCCAAGATGA
>PLUT01000260.1 GCA_003162875.1 Granulicella sp. | reverse complement strand
GGGAGCTATTCGGCGACCGGCGATGAGGCGGATGCGCAGGAGTTTTGAATGTTCACGGTTAACAAGAAGCACTGGTCGAGAATTTACGCAACATTGTCTTTGGTAGTGACTCTGAGCTTCTTTGCTTGGTGTCTCTGGAGCTTGCGAACATCTCATCATCATTTTCCTGAGTGGCAATTGATCGTTTCGCTGGTGATGCTCGCAAACGTCCAACTCGTGCGCTTCTTCGATGCACGCGGCCGCGACGAGTCGCTAACTAAATGACAAGGGAGCGCAATGTCTGAAAAGTTCATCGGCACACCAAAGAAGGCGGCCACGCACGTCAACCAGAACGAGGGGTTGATCTTTGAGAAATCGTCTCCGGGGAAGAAGGCGTATCGGCTGGCGGAGCTGGATGTGCCGGCGGTGGATGCCGCTTCCCTGCTGGGTGCAAGCGCGCGCACGGGCGGGCTCGGGGTGATGCCGGAGGTGAGCGAGATTGAGATCATCCGGCACTTCACGCGGCTCTCGANNGCACCATGAAGTACAACCCGCGGGTGAATGAGGTGGTCTCGCGGATCGAAGGTATTGCCGACGCGCATCCGTACCGGCCGGAGTCGCTGGCGCAGGGATGCCTGCAGATCATGAAGCTGTTGTCAGACTGCCTGTTGGAGATCACCGGGATGGACGCAATCACGCTGCAGCCGGCGGCGGGCGCGCATGGCGAGTTCACCGGGATCCTGCTGGCGAGGGCGTACCACGAGTCGAAGGGCAACGCACGCAAGAAGATTCTGATTCCCGACTCGGCGCACGGGACGAATCCCGCGACGGCGGCGGCGGCGGGATACCAGGTTGCGAATCTGAAGTCGAACGCGCAGGGCATGGTGGATATTGCCGAACTGGAGCGCATGGTGGATGAAGACACCGCCGCGCTGATGCTGACCAACCCTTCGACCATCGGCGTGTTCGAGAGCGAGATCCACAAGATCGCGGACATCCTGCATGCGAAGGGCGCGCTGCTGTACATGGACGGCGCGAACATGAACGCGCTGGTGGGCAAGGTGCGGCCGGGAGACTTTGGCGCGGACGTGATGCACCTGAACCTGCACAAGACCTTCTCGACGCCGCATGGTGGCGGCGGCCCGGGGTCGGGGCCGGTGGCGTGCAAGAAGATCCTGGAGCCGTTTCTCCCGACGCCGGTGCTGACGGCGCGTGCCGATGGCTCACTGGGTTTCGATTACGACCGGCCGCAGAGCGTGGGCCGCGTGCGCATGTTCTACGGAAACTTCGGCATGTTTGTGCGGGCGCTGGCGTACATCCTGGCGAACGGACCGGACGGCTTGCGGCAAACCACCGAAGATGCGGTGCTGAACGCGAACTACGTTCGGGCGAAGCTGGAGAGCACGTTCGAGCTGCCTTTCAAGACGCAGACGCTGCACGAGGTGGTCTTCTCAGACCGGTTACAGGCGCGCAACGGCGTGAAGACCGGCGACATGGGCAAGCGGCTGATCGACTACGGCTTCCATGCCTACACGGTGAGCTTCCCGATGATTGTGCCGGGGGCAATGATGATTGAGCCGACGGAGAGCGAGAGCCGCGAGGAACTGGACCTGCTGATCGACGCGCTGAAACAGATTGCGCGGGAGGCCGTGGAGAATCCTGAACTGGTGCAGACGGCGCCGCACTCGACGCGGGTGCGGCGGATGGATGAGACGGCGGCAGCGCGAAAACCGGTGCTGCGGTGGAAGGGACCGGCGGAGAATGTTTTGGTGGATTCGGCCGCAAAGGACTGGTAGGCCAAGTTCTCAGTTGTCAGCTCTCAGTTGTCAGTTCTCAGTTGTCAGTTGAAGGCGCGGATCCGGGTGAGTCCCCGGCTGGGACTTAAACAAGCGTCCGGTTTCTACTAGGCGCCGCCGCGGCGCAGCTCCCTGGTCTTGAGCACGATCATGTATTCATAGATGCACTGGAGCGTGGCATAGGTAATGCCGGCCGCGCCGTCGAGCACCGCGCCGCGCAGGAACATCATGTAACACCACTTGATCAGCGGTCGTCCCGGCAAACGGTAGAAGAGCGCCTTCTGGTGCAGACGCCGCGCGTGGAAATCGGAGCCGGCGAGAGCGGTGCGCAGGCTGGGATGGCGCAGGCCCTGCTGGCGGAAGATCAACTCAGCCTCCATGGTGGAGTAGGTGTTGTGTTTCGCGATCCAGTGGGCGATGCCCTTTGAGAACGGGTAGTGGTCCAGCGCGTGGGTCAGCTCGCCGACGGCACCGTCGACCTCCAGCACTTCGTTGATGGCGCGCGTATAGTTCGCGCGTTCCGGCCGCACCAGGCGAATGTAGTAGGGCGAGATCTGGGCGTGCTTCAGCCAGGTGCCAAAGAGGAAGTCGCGCCGCCGGAGCCGGAAGCCGGAGACGGAGTTCGGTCCCTCGCCGGGCGTATTGCGGACGGCGTGCAGCATTTCGTTGACGAGTTCCGGGGTAGGACGCTCGTCGGCGTCGAGGATGAACAGCCACGGGTGAGCGAATGGAAGGAATAAGCCAAAGTTGCGCTGCTCGGCGTAGTTGTCGAAGGCACGCTGATGGACCCTAGCTCCCGCGGCTTGCGCAATCTCGACGGTGCGGTCGGTGGAGTGGGAGTCCACGACATGGATGTCGTCGGACCAGGCGACCGAGGCCAGGGCTCCGGGCAGATCGCGCTCTTCGTTCTTGGTGAGGATCAGGACGGAGATCATGTCGGATCATGGTAACGCTGCAATCGCGATTGCAGCGCCGGTTCAGGTCGCGAATCGACGGAAGGCAAGCACGGCGTTGAGCCCGCCGAAAGCGAGCGAGTTGGAGAGCGCGAGGTCCTTGTCCGGCGCGAGCGGGCGCGACTCCCCGATGATGACGTCGAGCGAGAGCGCAGGATCGATCTGGCCGACTCCGGCGGTAGGAGGCAGGCTGCAGGCGTCGAGCGCCAACACCGTGGCCAGCGCCTCGATGGCTCCGGACGCGCCGATGGAGTGTCCGGTGAGCGATTTGGTGGCCCCTACCGGGATATGCGGCGCAAACTCGCCCAGCGACTGGTGGATTGCAGCGGCCTCCACAGCATCGTTGGTGGGGGTTCCGGTGCCGTGCGCGTTGATGTAGCCGACGCGTCCCGCGGGAGCGGGAATGCCGGCGTGCACAGCGTCGTCGAGGGCTCGCCGCATCGCCAGCGCTGCGCCTTCAGCCCGCGGCTGGGTGATGTGGTGCGCATCGGCGGACATGCCAAAGCCGACCACCTCCGCGTAGATGCGCGCACCGCGCCTCTGCGCGTCCTCCAGCGGCTCGAGCACCAGCATCGCGGCGCCTTCGCCGAGCGTCATGCCGTCGCGGTCGGCAGCAAACGGCCTGCAACTGGTGGGCGAGACGACCCGCATCGAATCCCACGCGCGCAAGAAGCCAAAGGTGAGCGCCGCCTCGTATCCGCCGGTGATGGCGGCCGGCGCGATTCCCGCCCGCACCATCTGGAAGGCCAACCCGATGGCGTGCGTGCCCGAGGCGCAGGCGGTGGAGATATTCAGCACGGAGCCGCTGATTCCCATCTCAATGGCGATGAAGCTCGAGCCCGAACTTGCCATGGTCCGGAGGATGGCGGTGGGCGGCACGCGCGCGTTGTGAAGATAGAGGTTGCGGTTCGCGTCTTCGTCGGCGGCCCGGCCGCCGCAGGCGCAGCCGGTGACGATGGCGATTTGTGCTGGGTCGTAGCATGCGAGCAGGCCGCTCTCCGCAGCCGCGTGGCGCGCGGAGACGATGCCGAACTGCGCGCTGGAATCCGCGCACACGATGACGCCGGAGGTGAGGCGCTGGTCGGGATTCAGCGTGGGATTGAAGCCCTTAACCTTCGCCGTGGTGGTGAAGCGCATGGGCTTCTCGAGCGGGATCGCGCCCGGCATGTTGGGGTCGAACACGGCGATGCCCGTGCGTCCCGCATAGAGCGACTCGCGAAACGCCGCGACTGTATTGCCGATCGGCGTGATGCATCCCAGCCCGGTGACGACGACACGCTTCACTTGGTCTCACCCTCCCGCGGCTTGGCCGGCAGCCTGGTTACGAGGTCGCGGTGTCCGGCGGCGCCGCAGCCAGCAGGCTCTCCACGCCGCGAACCACGTCCCCCACCGTCTTCAGCGAGTTCAGGCTCTCATCCGGAATCTCGATCTTGAACATCTCCTCCACCGCGAAGCTCAGGTTGATTTTATCCAGCGAATCGATCTGCAGCTCCTCGAACGTGCTGTCTATCCCCACGTTTGACGCCGGCACGCCCTTCGTCTTGGCGACGAGTTCGATAATGCGGGACTCGATGTCGTCCATGCTTTCTCCTCAATCCAACGCTCCGTGCTGCTGCCACGGGATCTCGATCAGAGCTGTCCTCGCCCGACGGCACGGCGCGGGCTCCCCTGCCAACTCCTGCCTGACAGTTGTATCACCTGCCCGTTGCCCGGGCCAAAGGTGTGCGGTTATCACCACTGCAGCAGGACAAGCTCCAGGCAGAAGCCCGGACCCATCGCCGCCAGAATACTGTAACTCCCGGGCGCTCCGCGATGGTTTTCCAGCGTCTCGGCCAGCACCATCAGCACCGACGCCGCCGAGAGGTTGCCGACCTCGCGCAGGCTCTTCCACGACAAGGCGAGCGCGTCCTTGGGCAGTTCCAGCGACGCCTCCACCGCCTCCAGCACCTTGGGCCCTCCGGAGTGGAAGATCCAACTGCCCACATCGCCAAGCGCTAAGCCGTTTTCGGCGAGAAAGGTCTCGACATCGCCGCGCAGGTTCTCCATCACCACCTTTGGCACGTCGGGCGAGAGCACGATGGTGAATCCGCCGTCGCCGATGTCCCAGCCCATCACGTACTCGGTATTGCGGTAAAAAGTGGAGCGGGTGGCCAGAATGCTGGGGCCGGGCGCGACCTCGGACGCCGGCAGCGCCACATCGTCGCCGGTGATGAGCACCGCGGCTGCTCCGTCGCCAAACAGTCCGCAGGAGATAAGGTTGGCGATGGACTGGTCGTTGTCCTGCCAAGTCAGGGAGCAGAGCTCGACCGAAAGCAGCAGCGCAATCTGATCGGGGAACGCGCGCACATAGTCACTGGCGCGGGCGATGCCTGCGGCGCCGGCGACGCATCCCAGGCCGAAGATCGGCGTCCGCTTGACCCTGGCGGGGAACGGCATTCGGTTGATGAGCCGGGCGTCGACGGTGGGGCTGGCGATGCCCGTCACTGTGGCGAAAAAGAACGCGGAAACATCCGCCGCAGTCAGGCCCAGGGGTGCGAGCGCGCGGCAGATGCAGGTCTGGCCCAGCTCGACCCCGTTGGCGATCCAGACATCGTTGGTGGCCTTGAAGCCGACCAACCCCGGGTAAGACTCCAGCGGCAGCACGAAGTTGCGAAACTCCACGCCGCAGTTGGCATGCAACCGGGTCAGCAGGCGCGGCTCGGGTAGTTTGCTCCCCCAGTAGTTGCGCAGTTTCTCAGTAAATTCAGTTTGAGCAATACGATAGGGAGGGAACGCTGTGCCGACGGAAGCGATGCGCATGAAGTGGGGAACCTGTTCTTTTCGGGATGAAATGGGTCGTTCGTAGCGTGTGCGGGCGGGGCCGAATCCAACTCCTTAAGAGTCTAACGGATGCGGTCGCGTTCGCGGACATAAAGGCTGTTTCGCGGGAATTCTTTCGCGAGCGCAGTAAGAATGTCCCGCGCCTGCTGGGCATGGCCGTCGCGAATGGCCGCCACCGCCAGCATCATGCGCGCGAACGGCGCCAGGTAATGCCCGCGCGAGGCGGTGACCTGGAGCTGGCTTATGCCCAGCTGGCGGTCCGTGCCGGCACCGGTCAGGCTCAGTATCCAGCGCAGCGGAGCAAACTTGAGCGACAGCATGTAGTTCTCCACGCCCGAGGCCATGTAGGCGTCGTACATGGACGGCTGAAGAGCCAGAGTCTGCCGCGACAGCGCGGTGGCCTGCTTGCTGTAGGAGAGCGCCTCCAGGTCGCGCTTCTCGATCATCAGCGCGTAGTCGGAGCGCATGCCGCAGACCAGCGTCTTTGCGTAGAGCGCATTCGCATCCGCCGGATTGCGGGCGAGCGCCGCATCGGCCAGCCGGTTGGTCTGGTCGGCGCGGGCTTCGAAGGCCTGGCGCACCGCGGGATCGGGCGTCAACTTGCTGCGGCTGTCGAAGCGGCTCTGGTCGGCGAAGAGTTCCACGTCGATGATGCTGAGCCGGTCGAACTCGCCAAACAGATACGCCGCCGCGTCGGATGCTGAACCCAGCGGATCCTCCGGATGCGCCTGCATCCACGCCGAGAATTGCTTGTGTGCGCCCGCAAAATCCAGGTTGTACAGGTCTACATACCCCGGATCCAGCCCATTCTGCGGGTGGTACGCCGTAACCTCATCCGCCGCGCCGTATGCCGCGACAGCGTCCAGCGGCAGCCCCGTGGGAGAGTGCTCCGCCAGCAGCGACCAACTCACCGCCGCCAGCAGAAACCACCCCGAGCGCAACCTCCGGCCCTTCGCCCGCCTTGCCGCTTCGCGCATGGTTCTACCGGCCTCGCCTTCAATCAGATGCAGGTTCCCTGTCCGGCAGGCGACCGCGCCGCCGCGCCAACCCGGCCCGGGGTTCGTGCTCTCGTAGTTGTCTGCGCTGCGCCGTGACCGGTATTCGCTCATTGATGCTTAGACTAATCTTGCAATCATAAGAGAAGCAAAGCGCCGGAAACTCACCCAACCCGCAGATGGGTGGTGGATGCCGCGCTACAGCCTACCAACCGCGATTCCGCATATAGCAGTCGTAGTCGTAACCAACGCAGTTGCGGACCAGGAAACGCTGATGCACGTCCTCGATCATCTCTCCAGGGTGGAGCGCGAAATGGAGTTTTGCGTCGGTCGACCTTCCGGGAATGTTGGGCTGGGCGAGTTGGGGTGTCACCAGGTTCAGCGACACGATGGCTAACATGAAGGCCACCGTCACCAGACGGTCTTTTGCGAGCAGCGTCATCCCCAGCAGCAGGAGCGAGAAGAACGCGGCAGGAATGAGATAACTGATTTCGATAGGAAAGCGGAAGAAAAGTAGCAGGTTGAACACGACGATACCGGCAAAGATGGGGTTCGCCCGCGCACGATAGTCTGTCGCGGGGCCGTCTGACGGAACCGGCCATTTGCGCCGAACCGGGAGAGCGAAGGCCAATAGCAGACAAGCTAGTGGACCGAAGAGATACAGGCCTTTGTAGACAAAGCGGTCGATGCGCATCTTGAGCGTCCACATGGCAGCGGGGCCGATCATGCCCCTGGCAAAGTCAAGCGAGCTGTGGGCCAGGTGGTAGGAGAGGATATAAGGCGGGGAACCGATTAAGAACGCACCCGCCCCCACCCCAATCAGCTGCAGCACGCGCGGCATGGAGCGACGATGGCGCATCCATTCGGAGGCGGCCGCACCCGCTATGGCTCCGGCAATTACGAGGCCGTTTGCGCCACGCACGGCAAACGCGAACGCCGCAGGAAGAACGGCCCAGGCAAAGCGGTCTGCAATCAGCAGCTCAGAGCACAGCACAATGCCCAGCAGCGACCACACATAATCGTCCGTGGAAGTGCAGGCTATGGCGAAGACGGGGGTGGCGACGAGGCAACTCACAAGGAGGCCAGGAAATCGGACCTCCAGCCGGGACGCAATGACCACGAAACGCCATGCGCAGAGCATTCCTACGGCTAGCGTGGCTAGATTTGATGCGAGGTAGCCGGCCACCCTCGAAAGGGCGTAGACGATCGCCTCATAGGTCCAGTAGCCGGGATTCCTGGAAGTCGTCGGCAGGTGACGGTGCCAAGTGGAATAGCCGGAGGCCACAATGCCGTAGGTATCGTTGTCGCTCCCATAACCGAGGAAGCAAAGGGGCAGAAGCAGAAGCGCCAAGACAACCAGGAGCCGCGAGGTTCGACCTCGCCAGCTCCAGCAGTTCGGCTCCATTGTTGACGGCTTCACTGCTTGCGATTGTGTCATCCGCATTTTCCCTTGCCAGACCTTCATTGCCTCCTGTAATAGTAGCCGCAGGAGGTTTTCCACATGACAAGAAGCAAAGTCATATCGGGCTCAATCCTTGCCTCGGCAATCTTTGCAGTTGGCGTATTGGTCGGGCAGGTTATGGTGCCTATACCACCTGCGCCAAAAATAACAGTCGGCGCCAATTATCCCAATATGCAAGATGCGCAGCGCTCCCTCGTCCAGGCTTACGCCTACCTGATCCAGGCCCAGAAAAACAATGATCTGCAATTAGGCGGGTACGCCGCAACTGCAGAGAATCTGATTGATCAGGCAGACACCCAGATCGGCTTAGCAGCCGAGTATGCAGCCGCCCACAACAAGTGACCCCAACTGTGTCGGGGAAATCGCCCCCGCGACCTCCGCAGACCAAGCGGCGATTTGTCCTGCCCTTTAGCTTCATCGCTGGACGCGACAAGCTGCGCCGCTTTCTCTTCGTGTGCCCTGATGCTTCCCTCCTTTTGCACGCACCCCGTCACGCAAGCGACGCGGGTGCGATTGCACAAGGGAATACGCGGAAGGCCTCAGTCATAGGCTTGGAGGCTTAAAAGGTTGTTCCGATGAAGCCCTGCTCGGCTTGATGGGGGTGACAAAGCAAGCTGAAGCGCACCGTTTTAGAACTGGGCAGAGCCAGGATTGGACCGCTCCAAGTCTTCGCTATTCAGCGTCTTGGAAGGGATGGGGCTGGAAAACGGGGAGTTGGTGGGCCTACAAGGACTTGAACCTTGAACCAACGGATTATGAGTCCGCTGCTCTAACCAATTGAGCTATAGGCCCTTCAATAACTTACCGGCAACGGCATTCCGCTCCGGCGCTGCGCCCCTGGGGAGCATTGTATGTCGCTGGGAGTGCATTGGCGAGGGAGGCGGTTTCGCTATTCGCGCTGGGGGTGTGGTTCAATGAAACCAGCGCCATGATTGCTGAGAATCCAGCCCACAGACCGATGCCCTTCAAGCGCCGCTGGAGGGCGTTAACGCGCAAGCTGCGCGAGCTAGGCTCCATCGCCTGGGCGCTGGCGGACACCGGGCATCCCTACATGGCGCACATCATCCCCATGCGGCGCTGCAACCTCTCCTGCACCTACTGCAACGAGTTCGACGACGTCTCCGACCCGGTGCCGATCGCGGAGATGGAGCGCCGGATCGACGAATTGGGCCGGATGGGAACCTCGGTCATCACGATCTCCGGTGGAGAGCCGCTGCTGCACCCCGAACTGGACCGCGTGATTGCGCGGATTCGCAGGACCGGCGCGATCGCCGGCATGATCACCAACGGCTATCTGCTGATGCCGGACCGGATTGAGCGGCTGAACCGGGCCGGCCTGGACCACATGCAGATCTCGATTGACAATGTGAACCCGGATGCGGTGTCGAAGAAGAGCCTGAAGGTGCTGGACGCCAAGCTGAAGATGCTGGCGGAGCACGCGGATTTTCACGTGAACATCAACTCCGTGGTGGGCGGCGGCATTGCCAATCCGACCGACGCGTTGAGGGTGAGCGAGCGAGCGCTGGCGCTGGGCTTTTCCTCGACCATTGGCATCATCCACGACGGCAGCGGGCAGTTGAAGCCGCTGGGCGACGCCGAGCGCGCGGTGTGGGACAAGGTGCGGCGGCTCACGCGGCGCAGCTATTCGCGCTTCAACCACTTTCAGGAGGCGATTGCCAACGGCCAGCCGAACCATTGGCGGTGCCGCGCAGGCGCGCGCTATCTCTACATCTGCGAGTTCGGGCTGGTGCACTACTGCTCGCAGCAGCGCGGCTATCCCGGCATTCCCATCGCCCAATACGGCCGCGCGGACGTGCAGCGCGAGTTTCTGACCGAGAAGGGCTGCGCTCCCAACTGCACCATCAGCTGCGTGCACCAGGTCAGCTACATCGACCACTGGCGGGCGCCGCAGACCTCGCAGGTCACTCCCGGTGGCGCGCATGGGGCTGGCGCGGGCGCGGATGCTGGACTGGTGCAGCTCCGTTAGGCTTTGCGACGGACCTGCGGCCGGAGTTCCTGGATTCGACTCAGCTCTTGCTCTGAAGATTGTGGGCAGTCTCTTTGAGACTCCGATTGATGCCTTGCAGGGATCTGCTGATGATCCAGAGCATCCAGAGCGCGAAGATCCAGAATGCAGCGATGAAGGGCCAAACCAAAATTGGAATGTTGTACAAAGTGTGTCACCTCGCGGCAAAGATATATGGGCAACCGCCCGGCGACAATGGCCATTAGGTTGTAGGTGGATCGGTTACCGACCCGCTGTCCAAGGCGCGATACGTATCGATGGCAGCGCGAGGGTAAATTTCGCAACCCACAGAGGTTCGCGACGCTCTAAACTGGGAGTGATCGTGGTCAACTCCTTTCCATCGAATTGTTCCGGCGCGGGCGCTCGGGCGGGCGAGCGCCATCTGCGAAGTACAGGTGCGTGGGCAGCGCTGCTGGCGCTGGCTTGCAGCGCTTTCGCCGGGCGAGCGCCGGCGCAGACCCAGGAAAATGCAGCGCTGCCGATGGCCCCCAGCGCGCTGCGAGCGGCGTTGCCGGAAACTTCCGCGGAGCGTGTGCCGGGGGGAAGCTTCGCGGGCCACGCGGCAGGAACGCCGGGGGTTCGCTATGCGGGTGTCCCCGTGGAGCAGGCGACGCCGGGCGAGTTGCCGCTGTCGCTCGACGACGCCGTCGACCGCGGGCTGAAGCGCAATCTGCAGGTGCAGCTCGCAGTCGAGAACGAGCGGTCGGTGCGCGGGCAGATTTCTACCGTGTTTTATTACCTGCTGCCAAACCTCAGGGCAACCGTCTACAGCAACGCGCAGGAGATCAACCTGGCTGCGCTGGGATTCAAGCCGTCGTCGCTGGCGGCGTTCGGCTTCGCGCCCGGGACCGTCCAATCGATTGTGAAGGTGAACACCACCGACGCCCAGTTGAGCGCGGACCAGGTGTTGTTCAACCTTCCCGATTTCTATCTCTACGCCGCGGCGAAGAAGGCCGCCAACGTGGTGACAGAGAATACCCTGAACGTGCGCGGCGGCGTGGTCGAGGCGATCGGGACCGAGTACCTGGCGGCGCTGGCCGACGAGGCCCAGATCGCCAACGCCCAGGCATTGGCGACCGCCGACCAGGAGGTGCTGCGCCAGGCAACTCTCTCGCATGACGCGGGCGTGGGTATCAACCTGGACGTGCTGCGCGCGCGGGTACAGTTGCAGGCTGAGCAGCAGGCGCTGGTGCGGGCGCAGAACACGTTTGCCAAGGACAAGATCGCGCTCGACCGGTTGATGGGCCTGCCCGCCGAACAGGAATTGACGCTGACCGACGCTGTGCCCTATGCCGAACTGGCGGAGCTGCCGCTCGACCAAACCCTGGCGCTGGCGTATCGGCGGCGCAAGGACCTGCTCGAACTCGAAGCGCAGCTCGAAGTGGCGGAGCGGGCGCAGAAGGCGGTGAAGTACGAGCGCGTGCCGTCGCTCGCCTTCAACGGGTACTATGGCGTGCTGGGCGAGACCGGCGGCCTCAGCCATGGCGTGTTCACGGTCCAGGGCGTGCTGAAGATCCCAATCTTCGAAGAAGGCCGGTTCCGCGGCGAGAGCGCGGTGGCAGCGGCGCAACTGGTCGCGCTGCAGCGCCAGATCGAGTCGCTGCGAGTGACCATCGACCAGCAGATTCGCGCCAGCAGGCTGGACGTCGAATCGTCCGCCGAGCTGGTGAAGGTGGCGCGCAGCAACGTGGAGCTCGCTGCGCAGGCGTTGTCCGACACGCGTGACCGCTTTGCCGCGGGCGTGGACGACAACCTGCCGGTGGTGCAGGCACAGGCCACGCTGGCCGGCGCGCAGAGCCGGCTGATCGCGACCGAGTTCCAGCTGAACCAGGCCAAACTTGCGCTGGCGCGGAACACCGGCGTGGTGGAGACCCAGTACAAGCAATACCTGGGCCGGTAGCCCCAAAGTTGTCATTTTGAGCACAGCGAAGAATCCCGCATTCTGATCCTGCAAAGTTGTCATTCTGAGCGCAGCGAAGAATCCCCGCATTTGTCTTGGTTGTTAGCTCATAGCTGGATAGCTCACAGCTGATAGCTCTCTAATTGAAAATCCGCCCCATACCGCACCCGGCCGCCGCCCAGGCATCCCCGACCCACCGCCGCAACCGCCCCCCAAAAATCTTGTCAACCCCCTCATTCTGTGCAAAAGCCGTCCATGTCGCGTTATCCAAACAAGATCAAAAATCCGCCAGAATGGCATTTGAGTTAAGCGCCACCCGGTATACTTAACGTAGTGGAATTGAATAAGAAAAGACCCGGCGTCCAAGCCGGGTCTTTCGCGTTAAGGAGCCAACCGCTGATCCTCCAAAGTTGCCATTGGGCTAGCTGTTAGCCGATCGCCGATAGCCGATGGCTCAAACGAGAAAACTGCCACGTCCATGCAACCTGTTAGCGCAAGGGTAACTCCCCACCGCTAGCTCGTTTGCTCCATTGAATCTTGTTAACCAGAAAGAGACTCCCCCCTCACTAACTAGCTTTGTTTGCAACCAAATTCCAGATATTCCAGGGAAGATTTGGATGCCTTCGCACCCCACCGGACCATGGTTCTCTGATTCTCTGAGACATTCCGCCAAAGTCCGGCCGGCGGATATGTCATCCTGAAGGCATGGCGGGCAATCCGGAAGACGATCCGCGAGTTTACTTTGCGGCAGAGCGAACCTTGCTGGCGTGGCTGCGCACCGGGCTGGGGTTGATGGGCGTGGGCTTCGCGGTGGCGCGGTTCGGGCTGTTTCTGCGGGAGATGCAGGCGAGCGAGTCGCACGCCCCGGCGCACGCGACTGGGCTTTCCCAGTGGTCCGGGGTGGCGCTGGTCGCGCTCGGCGTGATTGTGAATGTCGGTGCGGCATGGCGGCACGTGCAGTTGGTGCGGCAGTTGAGGGCGGGAAGCTGGCAGCCGGGTAAGATTTCGGCGGGCGCGGTCGGACTTGCGCTGGTGCTCGCGGTGGTCGGCGTGGGGATTGCGGTGTATCTGCTGTTGGCGCACTGAGCGTCTGACTGTGCGGCGGAAAATATGAAACGATAGGCGATATGGCGGAAAGTCCGAACGGGGTTGGGCAGTGGTGATCGGCGGGATCGGGTCGCTGGCGGTCACCGGCCTGGGCGCCGTGCTCTTCCCCGCGCTGCGCCGGGTGGATGCGCTTTCGACGGAATCGCTGATGCCGTCCAATATTCAGCAGAGCATTGCGGAACCTGTGGACTGAGGGCGCGGTTCGAGGTTCGAAGTTCGAGGTCCGAGGAAAGACGGAGGCAATCGGAGCATGACAACGGGCATAAAGGTGGCGATCGGCATCACCGGGGCAATGCTGCTGGCGGTGGGAATTGAGCTTTTGTGGCTACACCATGAGCGGAATCTTCCGGTCAAGCAGGCGGAGACGGCGGAATATGGCCCGGTCGACCAGGACGACCTGGTGCTTTTGAGGCACGAGCGGCCGGAGAAACTGGCGGACCTGAAAGACCTGCTCGGCCAGACGGTTTGGGTCGCGGCCGGCGGCCAGATGGACTACTACCCATACACGGCCCACCACGCTGACTACGCGAAAACCGCCCGCACGCTGCTGGGGGCTGAGCCTCTGATCGTCAAGGATGCATTTGAGCAGGTGGCGCCGAAGTCGGCGACCTTGCGCATTCCGGTCGGCACCAGGCAGGTGCTGCTTGCGTTCACCATGCCGAAGTCGGCCGACCCGGCCAGGGAGTATGCGGTGCCGGTGGGATTCCGGCAGGGCCCCAACGACTACACGTTTTATACCGACGACCTTTTCTACTACGACAACCCGCATACCCTGTACGGATACTGGGGTCCGCAGGTTTGGCAGGCAATCGACTCGCACCAGGCGATCCTGGGAATGAGCGAGCGCCAGGTGGGGCTGTCGCTCGGCCAGGTATCCAAAAGCGAAAGCAACGAGTACGGCAATCGGCTGGTGGAGTACTGGAACCTGAACCATCCAATGGCCGTCACCTTCGTGAAGAACCAGGTTACGGCGTTCCGGCCGGACCAGGGATACTGAGCACCCTTAGGCGAAATGCCGGCAGTCTTGCCTTATACTCTAAGTTCCCATGCACCCGGCGCAGGCGAAGCTGTCCGAACACGCGTTGCTGAAGAACTATTTGCTGGACCGCGCCTACGACGAGATGTTTGCCGGGCCGGACGACCTGCATCCCCACTACGAGCCGCTGTTTGAGCGCTTTTCGTCGCTGCCCGCCGACGAACTGCAGCGCCGCAAGCACTCCGCCGAACTGAGCTTCCTGAACCAGGGCATCACCTTCACCGTCTATGGCCGCGAGGACGGCGGCGCCGAGCACATCTTCCCGTACGATCTGGTGCCGCGCATCATTACCGCGGCCGAGTGGGCGACGGTGGAGCGCGGACTGACCCAGCGCATCACCGCGCTCAACCTCTTCCTGCGGGACATCTACAATGAGGGCCGCATCCTGAAGGACGGAGTGGTGCCGCGCGAGACGGTCTACAGCTGCAAGCACTTTCGCCGCCAGATGGTGGGCCTGCAGGTGCCGCGCAACGTGTATGTCTCCATCTGCGGCACCGACCTGATCCGGATGGAGAACGGCGAGTTCGTGGTGCTGGAGGACAACCTGCGCGTGCCTTCCGGCGTGAGCTACATGCTCACCAACCGGCGCGTGATGAAGCGGATATTCCCGCAGTTGTTCCGCAACTACAACGTCCGCCCGATCGAACAGTACACGCAACTGCTGCTGGGCGCGCTGCGGTCGCTGGCGCCGGAGGGCAGACCGGAGCCGAACATAGTGCTGCTGTCGCCCGGCGTCTTCAACTCGGCCTACTTCGAGCACACCTACCTGGCACGCCAGATGGGCATCGAGCTGGTGGAAGGCCGCGACCTGGTTACCCACGACAACGTGATTTACATGCGCACCACCGGCGGCCTGCGCCGGGTCGACGTGATCTACCGCCGCGTGGACGACGACTTCATCGATCCGATGGCCTTCCGCGGCGACTCCATCCTGGGTGTGGCCGGCCTGTTCAACGCCTATCGCGCCGGCAACGTCACGCTGGCCAACGCCTTCGGCACCGGCGTGGCCGACGACAAGGCGATTTACGCGTATGTCCCCGACATCATCAAGTACTACCTTGGCGAAGAGCCGATACTGCAGAATGTGAAAACCTACCTGCTGACCGACCCGAAGTCGCGCCGGCATGTATTGCAGAACCTCGACAAGCTGGTGGTGAAGGCGGTGGGGGAGAGTGGCGGCTACGGCATGTTGATCGGGCCGCACTCGACCGCGGCGCAGCGCGAGGAGTTTGCCCAGAAGATCGAGGCTGATCCGCGCAACTACATCGCCCAGCCCACCATTTCGTTCTCGCGCGCGCCGTGCCTGATTGGCGACAATCTGGAAGCCCGCCACGTCGATTTGCGGCCTTACATTCTTTACGGCGACAAGGTGACCATCGTGCCCGGCGGACTGACCCGCGTAGCGCTGAAGCAGGGCTCCCTGGTAGTGAATTCCTCGCAGGGCGGCGGCAGCAAAGACACGTGGGTGCTGAGCCAGTAGGAGACTTGCCAATGTTGAGCCGCGTTGCCGACAGCCTGTACTGGATGAGCCGCTACATCGAGCGCGCGGAGCACGCCACGCGCCTGCTTGACGTGAATCTGAGCCTGATGCTGGACGAGAGCGCGACCAGTGCGGACCGCCGCTGGCAGCGCCTGCTGGTGGAGTTGGGCAGCCCCAAGGAAGTAAAGTGGACCGACGATCCCTACGAACTCACCCAGCGGCTCTCGTTCGATACCGGGCTGAAAGGGTCGATCCTCTCCTGCATCATCTCCGCGCGGGAAAACGCCCGCCACGTCCGAGAGCAGATCTCCACCGAGCAATGGCACCGGCTGAACAGGCTTTATCTGCAGGTCACGCGGCCGGAGATCCGGCCGGACATGGACGCGGAGGCGGCTATCGACCGCGCCGATCAGCCCACCGAATTCCTGCAGCAGGTCATGGAGGGGGTTCACCAGTTTCAAGGCGTCAGCGACTCCACCATGAGCCACGGCGAAGGCTGGCAGTTCATCCAGGTAGGCCGCTACATCGAACGCGCCGCCGCCATCGCGCTGCTGCTGGAGGCGTACCACGAAGACCTGTGGCAACACTCCGATCGCATTCCCGAAGGCAACGAATACCTGGAGTGGATGGGGCTATTGCGCAGTGCCACGGCGTTCGAGGCCTACTGCAAGGTCTACACGGCGGACGTAACGCCCGACCGCATCTTCGAGTTTCTGCTGCTGGACCAGGAGTTCCCGCACTCGGTGCGCTTCTCCATCGACACCCTGGAACGCGCACTGGAGGCCATCCACGGCGAAGGGGGCAAGAGCCGCGCCGAACCGCTGCGCCGCCTGGTCGGACGCCTGCGCGCCTCTCTCAGCTATTCCAGCGCCGATGAGATTCTCAACGGAGATATCGTCGCCTACCTGCGCGGCATCCAGTTCCAGTGCCGCGGCATTCACGAGATGATGTATCAGCTGTACATCGACTACAGCATCCAGGCCGCGCTGGCGGGGTAGAAACAGTTGTGAGTTGTTAGTTGTTAGTTGCAAGACGAAAAGGCGCGGCTTTTTCAGGGATTCAGGGCGCGGCCAAGGAGCGGGATGTACTATTCGATTCGGCATCTGACCAAGTTTCTCTACTCGAACCCGGTGAGCGAGAGCATGATGGAGACGCGGATGCATCCGCGCAGCGACCTGAACCAGCGCTGCCTGACGTTCCATCTGTCNNGTCTTCAGCTACCGCGACCACCTGGCCAACCAGGTGCATCACTTCGACATTCCCGGCCAGCACGGCCAGCTGGTCATCGTGGCCGAGTCGCTGGTTGAGATGCAGCCCGCCGCTCCGGTTCCAGCGTTCCTCGCGCCAGACGCGTGGGCCGAGCTGGACAGCATGATCGAGCAGGGCGATTACTGGGAGATGCTTCTGCCCAGCGAGTTCACCGCGCCCACGCCCGTGCTCGACGCCCTCGCCGAACTCCTCGACATGCGCCGCCGTGACGACCCGCTGATGCTGCTGCACCAGTTGAACGAGCAACTGTACAACCACTTCGAATACGTGCCCAGGTCGACCAAGGTGGACTCGCCCATCGACCTGGCGCTGCTGACCCACGCGGGCGTCTGCCAGGACTTCGCCCACATCATGACAACGCTGGTGCGGTCCAAGCTGCGCATCCCCTGCCGCTACGTCAGCGGCTACCTTTTCCACGGACAGAGCGACCATGATCGCTCTGCCACCTCCGCCACCCACGCCTGGGTGGAGGCGCTGATTCCACAACTCGGCTGGATTGGATTCGACCCCACCAACCACCTGGTCGCCGGCGATCGCCACATCCGCACCGCCATCGGCCGCGACTACGCCGACGTGCCGCCCACCCACGGCATCTTCCGCGGCCGCGCCAACAGCGAACTCGCCGTGGCCGTGCGCGTCACGCCCAGCGAGGGCACCCCGGCGCTGGACCAGGAGCTGCCGGTGCCGGAAGACTGGTCCATGCTGGTGGAGAAGGCAACGGCTGTGCCCGAACCGCCGCCCGTCCCAACGCGCCAGCAGCAAATGGCCCAGCAGCAATAGTAAGGCCGCGAGTCAGCAAGCCAGCGGTTCAGCAAGTCAGCCACCTAGGAGAGAAGTCGCTGCTGCTGGCTCTGCGTAAGCCATGCCAGAGAGCGCTTCATATAGGGAGAGATGTTGCTCTTCACGAACGAAGCCCACTGGGGCTTCTGCTCGCGACGCTCATATGCGAATCGGGCGAGTGCATAGCCGAGCATCGGCTCCGAGAGATAGCCAAGGCGTCTGGTAGACCAGCCTTGTGTTTCGTTGGTTGTGTACCGCGAGAAGCGGAACGCGGCGTTGGCGGTGAAGATGCCGAACCCGAGGAAGACGGTCAGCAGATCGTTGAGCGGCTCCATATCGGGTTCGTCGCGCCTGACGCGGCCCGGCCGCAGAAGGATGACGTGGCCGATTTCGTGGGCAATGACGGCAACGAGAGCCATAGGGTCCTTGAGTTCCGCTGCGCTCATAGCGATGCTCTGACGCTCCTCCGGCGTATGGAAGTAGAGGCCACCGGGCGCCCCGCCTTCGCCAGAAAAGAACGGCACCAGTGTGCGTGAGACATCGTATTCCGAGGTGAACAACTCTACGTCGAGTTGGCTGGGATCGATCCGCATCGCCGCTGCGACTCGATCCACCATCCGCCGCAACGCCTCCTGCGAGTGATCGTAAGGGTCCGGAAAGTGCTCCTCGGTCGGAAGAATGACGGTCGCATCGAGAAGACGACGCGCACCCAGCAATATACCCAGCCTTCTAAAGGACCGGTCAGCCCAATCCAACTGATCGTCGTCGAGCGGAACTTTCGGCTTGAGCAATCCAAACACCCAGCCGTTATATCAGAACCGGCTGAGAGCTACAGATTCAGCTTCTTGAATATCCGCTCCGGGATGTTGCGGATGATGAACATGATGGGCTGGAAGATGCCGGGCACGTAGAGGTTGTCCTTCTTGGCGTCGATGGCCTTGACGATGGCCGCGGCGACCTTGTTGACATCGGCCTTCTTGATGTTCATGTGGGCCGTCATCGCCGTGTTCACCGGGCCGGGCTTGATGGTCAGTACGGTGACGCCCTCGCGGTCGATGCGGTTGCGCAACCCGGCGAGAAACGCCGTCAGCCCCGCCTTCGACGAGCCATAGAGGTAGTTCGACTTGCGCCCGCGCTCGCCCGCGACCGAGGAGAGCACCGCCAGCACGCCGGAGCGGCGCTGCACGCAGAAGTTGGCCAGCCAGGTGAGCAACGAGACCGGCGCGACGAAGTTGCTGTGCAGAATCTGCGCCGCGTGCTCGAAGTCCTGCTCGCCGCGCGCCTGGTCGCCCAGGATGCCGTAGGCGAGGTAGGCGATGTCCATGCCGGTCAGCGAGTTCACTGCGTGCGCCAACAACTCCGCGTGCTTGCCGGTGTCGTCGAGATCGGCCACGGCGGTGCCCACGTAGGCGGCGCCGCGCAGCTTCAGGTCGGCGGCTACCGCGGCCAGCTTTTCCGCATTGCGCGCGACCAGGAACAACTGCGCACCCTGCGCCGCCCAGATGCGGCAGGTGGCCTCCGCAATACCGGAGGTGGCGCCGAGCACGAGGATCTTCTTCGTGATCTTCGCGTTGGGGGTCAGGCTCGCGGGCGATGTAGCGGACGGTTGGGGGTCGAGGGCGCTGGGGATACTCATACGGTCGGTTTGGCTCCTGTGGAATCGGTGACACGCTCCCAGAAGCTGGAGGTAAGCATGGGATCGCGGAAACGCGCGAAGCGGCGCCACTCCGGGTAGAAGGTCTGAAACTGGGCCGCGGTCATGGCTGCGTCCTTGGCGGGATACAGGCGGCCGCCGTATTCCAGCGTCATGTCGCCCAGGCGCTCCAGCAGCGGAAACGTCACGCCCGGCTTGATGGGAAAGTCGAGCGCGAACATGATGCCAGGCTGCGGAAAGCTCATCATGCCCAGCGAAGGAATGTTGCCGAACGCCTTGAGCACCGCCAGGAAGCTGGCCAGGCCGGACTTGGCGATCTCGCGCAGAATGGCGATGGTCCCTTCCTTCGCGTGCTCCCACGGGATGGCGTACTGGAACTGCGTCAGCCCGCGTTTGCCGTACATCCGGTTCCAATGCAGCACGGCGTCCAGTGGGTAGAAAAAGGACTCGTAGTCGCGCAACGCCTTGACGTGGGCCTTGCGCTGCTTGTGGAAGAAGACGGCGTTGAACATGCTGACGGTGGTGCGGTTCAGCGCGAAGGCGGGCGCGTCGAACGGGAAGACCAACTTCGGCTCCGGCGACCGCTTCAGTTCCCCCGGCGCCTGCGAGTGCTCGCCCAACATGAGGATGCCGCGCGCGAAGTTCTTCCCCGTGGAGACACAGTCGAGCCAGCTGACGGTGTACTCGACCTGGCTGTATCTCTGCTTCAACTCGAGAAACTCATCGATGCCGTGGAACTGGATGCCCTCATAATCGATGCCGCGCGAGACGATAGGCCGCAGCCGCAATTGCGCCCAGGTGATAAGGCCCGTCAGCCCCATGCCGGCGATGGTTGCCGCGTACCAGTCGGGGTTCTCGGTGGGCGAGCAAAGCCTCCGGCTGCCGTCCGACCGGACCAGCTCGAAGCACGGAACGTGGTTGCCGAATGAGCCGGCGACTTCGTGGTTTTTGCCGTGGATGTCGTTGGCGATGGCGCCGCCCAGGGTGACGTACTTGGTTCCCGGCGTGACGGGCAGGAAAAAACCGCGCGGCACGGCGAAATCGAGGATTTGCGCCAGCGAAATGCCCGCCTCGGCGGTCAGAATTCCGGTCTCGGGGTCGAAGTCGATCAGCCGGCTCATCCCCGTGGTCTGCAGCAGCGTCCCACCTTCCAGCAGGCAGACATCACCGTAGCTGCGGCCCAGTCCCACCGGCAGCGCGCCGTTGTGCGCACCCGCCAGGGCGGCCGGGAAATCGCTCCGCCAGTTCAGCGGGACGACCTTGGCGCCATACTTGGGATAGCGCCCCCAGGACTCAAACTGCGGCGGCCCGGTGGGAGGGTCAGGGGCAGCCACGGTGGGAGTGGTCAGCGCTTCAGGTTCGGCAGTCGACAAGGGCATACACCTAGGATAGTCGTTCACGGCGCGCGGTTGTTGTGGAATGAAGAAAGCCGCTGGCGGCAGAGCGCCTCAAGCTGCTTGCATGGCTCCCCTTCTTGCGGAAAAGGAAAAGGGCACAGCCGGTGTGGCTGCGCCCCTTTCAGTTGCAAGGCCGATTGCCCTACGCGGCGGACTTTCCGTGCGGAGATTGCGGAGATTTTGCGTCGGCGAGCGCGGACTTGGCCGTCCCAGCCAGCGCGGCAAAGCCGGCGGCATCGTTGGCTGCAATGTCCGCGAGCACCTTGCGATCCAGCGGATTGCCGGCCAGTTTGAGCCCGTTGATGAAGGTCGAGTAGCTGATGCCGTTGGCGTGGCAGGCCGCGTTGATGCGGACGATCCACAGCGAGCGGAACTGGCGCTTCTTCTGCTTGCGGCCGGAGTAGGCAAACTTCAGGCCGCGTTCGACGGCCTCCTGCGCTGCCTGGTAGAGCTTGGATTTGGTGAGGAAGTAGCCGCTGGCGCGTTTCAGTATCTTCTTGCGGCGGTCGCTGCGCTTGGTACTCCGTTTTACACGGGGCATGGTGGTTCTCCTTTTGCGTAAGGCGTTAAGCGGCTGGAGGTAAGGTTGGCCTCTTCACTCGCTATGCAACTTCAAGTCTCGGTGGGATTTGCTTCGCACTTCCCAGGGGCCGGAACGCATCTGACTGGCCCTTTGCCGACGGTTTCCGTCTCCGGATTCCTTTCGAGCGGCTCGACTTGAAAAACTTCGGGTGGCCCCGGCCTGAAATCAGGCGTAGGGGAGCATCCGCGCGATCTTCGGGGTATCCGCCTTGGAGACCAGGACCGATTGGCCGAGATGGCGCTTGGACTTGGTTTCCTTCGAGGTGAGGATGTGGCGGGTCTTCGACTGGCCGCGCTTAAATTTGCCCGACGCGGTCTTAGTGAAGCGCTTGGCCGCGCCCGAATGGGTCTTCAACTTTGGCATGGTGTTTCCTGACGAAAAGCTACAGTTTGGACAGCAAATTTGAGTTTACCAGATGTTCGCCTGCTTGACCGGGAATTTTGCCCCCCAAACGGGACAAAACGCACCTGGAAAGGACCCTCCCGGCGGACAAAAAAGAGGCCCCAAAACATGCTATAATTAGACAAGAAATTGAGGCCGCGTGATCGCCAAAACCACTGATTTGGCGGGCCTTTTGTAGAAATTCCGGGCTGAACTAGGGAGCCTGGCGCAAGACCAGGAATTTGCGACCCTACCAGGGCGCATGGAGTGTGCATGGCATCGTCCGCAATGAGCCCTGAAGCTGTCCTCCCGGAGGTACAGCCGACCCCAGCAATCCAGCCTGCCGCGCCCAAGCCGGGCGGCGGCTATACCGGTGAAAACATCACCGTGCTGGAGGGCCTGGCGGCGGTCCGCCTGCGGCCGGCGATGTACATCGGCTCGACCGGCGAGATGGGCCTGCACCACCTGGTCTACGAGGTCGTGGATAATTCGGTGGACGAGGCGCTGGGTGGATATGCCGACCGCATCGACGTCACCATCCACGTGGACAACTCCATCACCGTCGTCGACGACGGCCGCGGCATCCCGGTAGACGACATGGTCACCAACGGCGAAAAGATGCCGGCGGTCCAGGTGGTGCTGACCAAGCTGCACGCCGGCGGCAAGTTCGATGCTTCCAACTACAAGGTCTCCGGCGGTCTGCACGGCGTGGGCGTAAGCTGCGTCAACGCGCTGAGCCAAGAGTTGGACGTCGAGATCTGGCGCGACGGCTTCGCCTGGGCGCAGGACTACGCCAAGGGCAAGCCTACCAGCAAGCTGCGCAAGATGGGGCCATCGAAGCGGCGCGGCACCAAGGTCCACTTCCTTCCCGACAAGTCGATCTTTACCGTCACCGAGTTCAACTACGACACCCTGGCGCAGCGGCTGCGCGAACTCGCCTTCCTGAACAAGGGCCTGGAGATCACGCTTACCGACGAGCGCACCACCGACCCCAAGACGGGCGAGAGCAAGGTCCAGACTTTCAAGTACGCCGGCGGCATCTCCGAGTTCATCAAGCACCTGAACCGCGGCAAGCAGGTGCTCCACGACAAGCCGATCTACATGGAGGCGGAGCGCGATGGCGTGGCCATGGAGATTGCGCTGCAGTATAACGACGCCTACTCCGAGACTGTCTTTTGCTTCGCCAACAACATCAACACGGTCGACGGAGGCACCCACCTTTCCGGCTTCAAGACGGCGCTGACGCGGACCATCAACGCGGTCGGGCAATCGCTGGGGCTGTTCAAAGACGTCAAGGAGAACCTCTCCGGCGACGACGTGCGCGAGGGGCTGGTGGTGGTGATTTCGGTCAAGCTGTCGCAGCCGCAGTTCGAAGGCCAGACCAAGGGCAAGCTCAACTCCGACATCGCCGGCACGGTGCAGGCATTCGTCAACGAGCGGCTGGGCGCGTTCCTGGAGCAGAACCCCACCGTGGCACGCAAGATCATCAACAAGGCAATCGACGCGGCCCGCGCACGCGAGGCGGCCCGCAAAGCCCGCGACCTGACCCGGCGCAAGGGCGCGCTGGACGGCGGCGGCCTGCCGGGCAAGCTCTCCGACTGCTCCGAACGCCAGCCCGACCGCTGCGAGCTCTACCTGGTCGAAGGCGAGTCCGCCGGCGGCACCGCCAAGCAGGGCCGCGATCGCCGCTTTCAGGCCATCCTCCCGCTGAAGGGCAAGATCCTGAACGTCGAAAAGGCCCGCTACGACAAGATGCTCGGCCACGAGGAAATCCGCGCGATGATTACGGCGCTCGGCTGCGGCATAGGCAAGGATGACTTCGACGCGACCAAGCTACGCTACGGCAAGATCATCCTGATGACCGACGCCGACGTGGACGGCTCGCACATCCGCACGCTGCTGCTCACTTTCTTCTTCCGCCACATGACGGAGCTGATCAAGCGCGGACACGTGTACATTGCGCAGCCGCCGCTGTTCAAGATCAAGAAGGGCAAGTTCGAGCAGTACATCAAGGACGAGCGCGAGTACGTGCAGGTGATGGTCAAGCGCGCTTCCGAGGGCATGATGCTGCGCCACGGCGATGCCGGGGCAAAGATCGAAGGCGCAGCGCTCACCAAATTCATGTCTCAGTTGAAGGACTACCTGGACTTCTTCGACAAGGTGGAGAAGCGCCTGCGCAACGAGCAGGTGACGGAGGCGTTTGCGCAGATCTTCGCGCAGGAGGGNNCGGCTGAAGGATCTGGTGAAGACGTACCAGTTCCGCGATGTCAGCGACGTGCTGCACGATGAGGAGCACAAGACCTACTCGGTCACCTTCACGGATTCGCAGGGCGCGGTGCGCAAGATTGACTGGGCATTGGCCTCGACCGCGGAGAGCCGCCAGATGCTGGCCAGGCACGCGCAGTTGAAGGACCAGTTGCAGCCGCCGTTCCTGATCGAGTACGCGCAGAAGGGCGCGAAGGTTGAAGCGGAGGAAGAGGCCGAGGAAGCTGCGTCCGAAGAGGGTGCGGCCGAGGCAGCCGTGGACACTGCGGCCGAGGCGAAGCCCGCCAAACGCAACAGCAAGGTCTCGCACGATCCGGTCGAGAAGCAGACCGCGCGCGAGGTGTTTGAGTACGTNNCTGGGCGAGATGACCGCGCCGCAGCTCTGGGATACCACCATGGATCCCGAGCGCCGAACGCTGCTGCAGGTGCGCCTGGAAGACATCGCCGCATGCGAAGAGATATTCACCACTCTGATGGGCGAAGACGTGGAAGCGCGCCGCAAGTTCATCGAAGAGAACGCACTGGACGTGAAGAACCTGGACATCTAAGGCGAGTCGGCTCGCTATTTGCCTTCTTCGCGGAACGCAAGCCCGGCACTGCCTCCGTCGGGCACGTTGACCGCGTTGGAATGCTTGTACGCGAGGTCGAAATCGCGGTAGAGATGATCCGGTTTCGTTGCCGTGACCGTGTAGGTCCCGGGTGGGACGCGGATGGCAAATTTACCATCTGAACCAGTGACAGTGGAATACTTTCCAACAGCCCTAGTTGCGACGATACGCACACCTGCATCGCCGTCGATCATCTGGCCATAAAGCAGTCCGCCGTGACGGTTCGGCAGGTCGCGAACCAGCGCAATGGTGGGCGCTGCCTTGGACAGCGGAATCGAGTTGCCACAATTGTCAGCCGCAAATCCTCCCTTGTGTGTCGAATCAGCGAACGCAAATATCAGAAAGCGCTGCCCGACCTTCACCTCGTATGGAAAGCGCCCACTGTCATTTCCTGAATATGTGCGCACCATATCGCCCGAATGGATCGCACCACGAAACGCCCGCTGAACGCGCCAAGTGAAAGCATCCTCGTCGTAGTAACCCTCTGGTGTTAGACCAATCTTTCGATCCGCTACAAGGGTTCCGGTAAAGACCAAGTCGCTTACAAAGAACTCATCGTCCACACGAATCTTCGGTGCATAGCAAAACGCATGAACATGAACTGGGTAAAGCGCCATTATCGCGAATGCGGCCAGACACCCAACCCGCAACCCCGACCCACACACGTGCAAACTACGATTCCCAGGAACCATACCCGACCCCCGACGGGGCCATCGTATCAGATGAGCCAGCAAACCCTACATCAGCTCTTCCACGAACTTCTTTGCCACATCTGCCGGGATGTACAGATCGCGGCTGATCATGGGCCCGGCTTCGAGCACCGGCTCGGTCTCCTCGAGCGTGGGGATATCGTTGGTCTCGTAGAACTTGCCAATGGGAATCTCATCGCCCCACACTGTCGCCTTTTCCATGGCGACGATCCAGTTGGTTGAGTCGTACTCCGCATTGTCTTCGAGCTTCTTTACGCGCGGACGGAACCACTGGAAGGTATTGTCCTTGTTGTAGGTGACGCACGGGCTGAATATGTCGAGGAACGAGAAGCCGTTGTGCTGGATGGCCTGCTTGATGAGTTCCGTCAGGTGCTTCTGGTCGCCGGAGAAGCCGCGTCCGACGAAGGTGGCGCCCGACGAAAGCGCGAGCGTGAGCGGGTTGACCGGGGTATCGCAATTGCCGTAGGGATTCGACTTGGTCTTCATTCCAATGCGGCTGGTGGGCGACGTCTGTCCGGTGGTCAGGCCGTAGATCTGGTTGTCCAGCACCATGTAGGTCAGGTTGATGTTGCGGCGCATGGCGTGGACGAAGTGGCCGCAGCCGATGCCGAAGCCGTCGCCGTCGCCGCCGGTGACGAGCACAGTCAGCTCGTGGTTGGCCAGCTTCAGGCCGCTGGCCACCGGCAACGAGCGCCCATGCAGCGTGTGCATGCCATAGGTGTTGATGAAGCCGGGGAAGTTGGAGGAGCAGCCAATGCCGCTTACCGTCGCCACCTGGTGGTTGGGAATCTGCAGCTCGACCAGCGCCTTCTGCACCGCCGCGAGCACGCCGAAGTCGCCGCATCCGGGGCACCAGTCGGGATCGACCTTGCCTTTGAGGTCCGCCATCACCATCGGCTTGGGTTGTGCAATATTGATTGTCGCCATCGTCTCTTCTCCTTACACCATCACTTCGTGGGTTGGGACAGAAAGGGTGGTTTCGCCGGCAAGCTGTTCGCGTACCGCCTCGGCAATGTGGTGCGGCATAAACGGTTCGCCGTCGTATTTGCGGATGTTGCCGTTGGGCACGAAGCTGGTCTCGCTGCGCAAGTAACGCGCGAACTGGCCACTGAAGTTGTTCTCCACGATGATGGTGTGCTTCGCCTTGCCGAGGATCCTGACGATCTCGTCGCCGTGCAGCGGAACCAGCCAGCGGACCTGCAACTGGTTGGCGGTGATGCCCTGCTCCGCCAGCAGCGCGCGCGCCTCGCGGATGGTGCCGTCGGTCGAGCCCCAGCCGATCAGCGTCACATCGGCGTCGGGCGGCCCTTCCAGCACCGGCGGCGGCACCATGGCCTCGATCCCCTGCACCTTGCGCATGCGCTTTTCCATCATGGCGCGGCGCTTGCCGGCGTTGGTGTACTCATCGCTGATGAGCACGCCGTTCTCGTCGTGCTCGTCGCTGGAGACGGTGTGGGTGAAGCCGGGAATGCCGGGAATGGCGCGCGGAGAGACGCCGCTCTCGGTGATTTTGTAGCGCAGGTATTCATCGTGCGCGTCGCCGTTCGAGGTGATCATCTCACCGCGATCGATGGGCGGGTTGAAGTTCAGCAGCTCGGGATCGACGCTGAGCCGGCCCTCCGAGAGCAGCAGGTCGCAGAGCACGATTCCCGGGCATTGGAACTTGTCGGTTACGTTGAAGATCTCCGGCATCAGCGTGAAGCAGTCGCCGATATCCAGCGGGGCCGCGATGACGCGCGGATAGTCGCCGAAGGCTGCGCCCAGCATCTGCCACAGGTCACCCTGCTCGGTCTTGGTGGGCACCCCGGTGGATGGCCCGGCGCGCTGGCAGTCGATGACGACGATGGGAATCTCCGCCATCGCGGAGAGGCCGAGCCCTTCGCTCATCAGCGCAAAACCGCCGCCGGAGGTTGCGCACATCGAACGGACACCGGCATGGGCCGCCCCAATGGTGTAATTCACCACGCCAATCTCGTCCTCAACCTGGCGCACCATGATGCCGGCCTTGCGCCCGTGCGCGGCCATCCAGTGCAGCACGCCGGTGGAGGGGCTCATGGGATAGGCAGCGTAAAACTTTACCCCGGCAGCCGCCCCGCCCATCGCCAGCGCAGCGTTGCCGCTCAGCACCGCATAGCGCTTCTCGGTCATCGGCAGCGGTTTGGCGAAGGGCTTGAAGTTGGCCGTGGCGTATTCGTAGCCGGCGCGTGCGATGCCGGCGTTCTCATTGACGACCGCCTCGCCCTTCTTGCCGAACTGCGCCTTGAGCACGCTTTCCAACGACTGGAAGCCCACGCCCATCATGCTCAGGGCCGCTCCCAGCGCCAGCGTATTCTGCGCCACCTTGTTGCGCGAGATGTCCGCCAGTGTGCTCACCGGCAGCGCGCATAGCTGTACGCCGTCCGCAGCCGCGCCGGGCTTGATGGTGTCGGCGTTATAGATACACGCGCCGCCCGCCTTGAGCAGGCGCAGGTGGCGATCCATGGTGTCCTGATTCAGCGGAAGCAGCAGGTCGATCCCGTCGCCCAGATTCTCCACCTTGTCCACGCCGGTGCGAATGGTAAGGAACGTGTGGCCGCCGCGGATGATCGACTGGTACGCGTTGTAGGCGTTTACGTGCAGCCCACGCCGGCTGAGGATCAATGCGAAGATGTCGCCCGGTGTGGCGACGCCCTGACCGGCCGCGCCGCCTATGCCGAGGGCAAAGGTGTGACTCATAGCGTCCTCCCGACTCAAACCGCCTGCACTGCTTTCGATGGTGCTGGACCTGCCTGCGATGCGCAGTTGGCCATGGCTACAATGGCCGCCGTAGAGAACAGATCTCAGGGAAATCGCGGACTTACTCCAAGGAATCTGTCCTGCGAAAAAAATGGCCCAGCAAGAACTGCTCCTCTTCTGGGTGGCCACCAGAATACACGAATCCCTGCAACACGGGCGATGTGCAGGCCCGATAGTGGTTAGACGGGTGGTCTCCGGTCGAGTTATCCGGGGTGGTCGAGGACGATTACCGCCCGGGCTCACCCATGTGACGGACCGTCATCTGCAGGATGCGGGCGTTGCGGGGCTGCATGCAGGCGAAGACAATCGCATCCGCGACCTCGGACGGCTCCATCATGTAGGAACTCTTTACGCCCTCCTCGGTGCGTCCCTTGCCCACCGCAAACTCGGTCTTTACGCCGCCGGGGCAGATGGCCCCCACCTTGATGCCGTGCTTGCGCAACTCGCCGTCCAGCGCCTGCGCGAAGCCGATCTGGGCGAACTTGCTGGCGCAGTAGACCGCCTCGCCCGCATACCCTTGCAGGCCCGCAACCGATGAGATAAACAGGATTTCGCCGCCCTTCTGCTCGATCATCGGCGGCGCCGTATAACGCGCGAACAGAAAGCTGCTCTTCATGTTGGANNTTGCCCTGGCCGGCGTTATTGATCAGGATGTCCAGGCGGCCGAACTGTTTCACCGCCAGTGCCACGCATCTCTGCGCGGTGGCCTCAACGGCTGCATCCCCGGCCAGGTAGACGGCCTTGCCGCCATTCGCGCCGATCAGGTCGCATAGCTCGCGCAGCCGCTGTTCGCGCCGGGCTGTGGCCACCACGTTCGCACCCCTGGCCGAAAAGGCAAGCGCCGTCGCCCAGCCAACCCCTGAGCTGGCTCCGGTGACAAGGACGGTCTTTCCCGCAAGGCTGATCGCATCCGGCATTGTTCGGCTCCCGATGAAGTGATTGAACAAGCCCGCAACGCGCATGGGCAAGCCCACTGGAATGCTACCATTTCGCCTATGCAGGCACTCTCGAACGGCGCTGAGGATCGCACGGATGGTGCGCCGCTGGTCGAGGCGCGCGGCCTGACCAAAGAGTATCCGTGCGACGGCGGCGTGACCCGTGTCGTCGATGACGTCTCCTTCGCCATCCTGCCCGGCGAGACCCTCGGCCTGGTCGGCGAATCCGGCTGCGGCAAGACCACCGTCGCCCGCATCCTGCTGCGCCTCATCGAGCCCACCGCCGGCGTTGTCCTCTTCGAAGGCCAGCCGCTGCCGCCCGC
>PLUT01000027.1 GCA_003162875.1 Granulicella sp. | reverse complement strand
GGTGTGCGCGTCTTCGCCGTCTCCATCGTGGTCGGCATCGCCATCGGGACCAGAGACGTGCTGTCCATCGCCATCATCACCGCGCTCACGCTGTTGTATACCTTCGAGGGCGGAATGGCCGCGGTCATCTGGACGGACGTCGTCCAAATGGCCATTTATGTTGGCGGGACCCTGGTCGCCATCTGGTCGCTCGGCCAGCATGTGCCGGGTGGCTGGGCGGCGATTCACGCGGTCGCGGGCGCGGCAGGCAAGTTCCACATGCTCCACTTCGCGCTGGATCTGACCACGACGTACACCTTTTGGGCAGGCGTCCTCGGGGGGACCTTCCTCACCATGGCGTCGCATGGGACCGACCAGTTAATGGTGCAGCGGATGCTGGCAGCGAAGAACCTGCGCGAATCGCAGCTGGCACTCCTCTCCAGCGGCGTGGTGATCTTCATCCAGTTCGCGCTGTTCCTGTTGATCGGTGCGGGGCTGTTTGTGTTCTATGGGTTGCATCCGGCGGCACTGACGGCGATCGGCGGGGCGAACACGAATCGGATCTTTCCCGCGTTCATTGTGGAGGAGATGCCGGTGGGCGTAGCAGGACTGCTGGTCGCCGCTATCCTGGCGGCGGCAATGTCGAACCTGAGCGCGGCGCTGAATTCACTGTCGTCGACAACCGTGGTTGACTTCTACATGGGATGGCGGCCGGGCGCTAAGGAGCGCGAGCGCATGGTCGTCTCGCGCGGCTCTACCGTGCTGTGGGCGCTGGTGCTGTTCGCGGTCGCCGTCTACGCCGTACACACCGGCGGGAAAGGCAACGTCGTGGAGATCGGCCTGTCTATCGCCTCGGTCGCCTACGGCTGCCTGCTTGGTGTCTTTCTGCTGGGCACGCTTACGCGGTACGCTACCCAATGGGGAGCGATTGTGGGCATGGTGACAGGGTTCGCGGTCAACATGGCATTGTGGCTGCAGCCGGCAACGGTGCGCGTAGCCGGCGTCACCGTTCCGAAGATCGCGTGGACCTGGTACGTGCTCATCGGCGCGGTCGTGACCTTCGCAGTGGGCTCGCTCGCAAGCCTCGCCTTCCGCAAGCAATCCAGACGCACTGCTTTCATCGCCCTTCCCTTGCTGATCGTCATCCTGAGCGGAGCGTCGCGCCCTTGCGACGCGCAGTCGAAGGACCCCGATGCCGCACGGCCAGCCACAACCGGCCCGGCCATTTCCCCATCGAATCCTTCCCCGCCCGACTTCTCAGCCGTCTCCGCCACCATCAACACAGCAATCGCACAGAAGAAGCTGCCGGGCGCGGTCGTGGTCGTTGGCCACAACGGCAAGATCGTCTTCCAGCAAGCGTACGGCGTGCGCAAATACGCCGACGAGCCTGGGCTGAACGGCAAGCCCTCGCAGGCCGAGCTGATGACGCTCGACACCATCTTCGACATGGCGTCGCTGACCAAGTGCCTGGCGACGGCCACTGCGGTGATGCAGCTTGTGGAGCAGGGCAAGGTGGATGTGGACGCGCCGGTCGTGAAGTACCTGCCGGAGTTTGCGGCCAACGGCAAGGAGAAGGTCACAGTGCGCGAGTTGCTGACGCACTACTCCGGCCTGCCGCCCGACGTGGACCTGAAAGACGCGTGGGGCCTCGCTGCGCCCGACAAGGCCGAAGGGATGCGCCGCGCCATGGATGCGAAGCTCGCCAGCGAACCGGGAACGAAGTTCGTCTACTCCGACATCAACTACATCGTCCTCGGCGCGCTGGTGGAAAAACTGAGCGGCGAGCGGCTGGATATCTACGCGCAGGAACACATCTTTACGCGGCTTGGGATGACTCATACGCGCTATCTGCCATTTGCTGAGGTCTGCGATCGATCAAAGACCTCCGGAAGCGCTGTGGAGTTTGACGAATACGGACCCATTGCGAACCTATGTCCTCCCGGAACGTGGTCGGAAGAATTGATAGAGCATGTGGCTCCGACGCAGCACGACAACGAAGGCACAGCGGAGACGAATCCGGACTTCGACCATCTGCTGCGCGGCACGGTGCACGATCCGACCACGCGGCGGATGGGCGGCGTGGCCGGACAGGCAGGCGTCTTCTCAACTGCGGAAGATGTTTCGAAGTTTGCGCAGGCGCTGCTGGATAAGCTGCTTTACAACACTGGGCCGTTCCCGCTAAAGCAGTCGACGCTGCAGGCGATGACGCGCCCGGAGCAACCGTCGACGGCGCTGCCCGGCGGAACCATCTTCACCCCCGACGGCAAGACCACTACAGGCGTCGCCGAACGCGGTTTCGGCTGGGACATCAACTCTGCATACTCCCGCCCGCGCGGCGAGGTGTTCCCGATCGGCAGCTTCGGCCATACCGGCTTCACCGGCACGACTCTCTGGATCGACCCGTCGAGCGACACCTACGTTGTCCTCCTCTCCAACTCCGTCCACCCGCGCGGAGCTTCGCCGATCTCGCTCCTGCGCGACGAAGTCGCCACCGACGTGGCGAAGGCACTCGGTATTGCCGGCGGTCGGCCCAATAATTCGGGCCAGTCTGGATCCGTGAAGACCGGCATCGATGTCCTCGAAGCCACCAGCTTCGCGGCGCTGAAGCAGGCTGAGGCGCGGCATGGCGGCAAGATGCGCCTTGGATTACTCACCAACCAGACGGGGCTGGACGCGCAGGGCCGCCGCACGATTGATGTCCTGCGCGGCGCGGGCGGCGGCATCGAACTGGTCCGGCTGTTCTCGCCGGAGCACGGCATCTTCGGCGCGAAGGACTCGACCAATATCGGCCAGGAGGTCGACCCCGCAACGGGGCTGAAAGTGACCAGCCTGTATGGACCGAAGGACGCCGACAAGCGGCCGAAGCCGGACGACCTGAAGGACCTGGACGCGGTGGTCATCGACCTGCAGGACGCAGGCGTGCGCTTCTATACCTACGAGACCGTGGTGGGATACTTCGTTGAGGCTGCCGCGTGTGAGGCCGCACGTGGGCATCCGCTTGAGGTGATGGTGCTCGACCGGCCCGATCTGATCGGCGGTGCGGCGGTGCAGGGGCCGGTGTCGGATACGGCCGAATCGTATGTCAATTACATGCCGGAGCCGGTGCGCAACGGCATGACGCTGGGCGAACTGGCGCAGTACCAGCGCGCGGAGCATCCGGGCGCATGTGGGAACTCGCCCGCAAAGCTGACCGTCGTCCCGATGCAGGGTTGGCGTCGCGATGAGTTTTACGACCAGACCGGCGTGAAGTGGGTGAATCCTTCGCCGAATCTGCGCAGCGTGGATGAGGCGGTGCTGTATCCGGGCATCGGGATGATCGAAGGGACCAATCTCTCCGTGGGCCGCGGAACGGCGACGCCGTTTGAGGTGTTCGGCGCGGGGGCAGCGGCGGCGACGAAGGACGCCCCCGCACAACCGGCCTGGTTCGACGGCAACGTGGTCGCCGAGTACCTGAACGCGCGGAAGATCCCCGGCGTCGGGTTCGGGGCGACGAAGTTTGCCGTCGCCGAGGACGCCAACCACTATCCCTACCATGGCCAGACAATCGAAGGCGTCCGGATGACGGTGACAGACCGTGGGGCGCTGGACTCCCCTGAATTGGGGATTGAGATTCTGAGCGCGCTGCATAGACTGTATCCTGCACAGTTCAAACTGGACCGGGCGAAGCCGCTGGTGGCGAATTCGGACACCATGGCGGAGGTCGCGCGAGGAGAGGATCCGAGGTCGATTGCCCAGGGCTGGACCGGTGGTTTCCAGTCGTTCAAGCGGCTGCGGGCGATGTATCTGCTGTATCCGTAGCGGCATTTGTGACTTTTCAGGTGCCAGTTACTAGGTTCAAGGTTCTGGGTTGGCCGGGGCTTGGATTTGGCAGGTATTGAGATTCGGCGCGCTCATGGATGCGCGCTCTCCACCACCGCGGCGAAGCCTTCGGAGACAACTTTCATGGGAGCGCGCGCGGGGTCGGCGGTGTCGACTGCGAGCTCCCAGCGGGTGAGGCCGGACTCTTCTTCGGCGACCTTGGTGAAGCCGAGCTTGGAGTAGTGATCGATGACGAGCTTATTGCGGNNAGGACGCGGCAGCTCATCAGCCAGGTATCGACGTCCCAGACGCCGGCAGCTCCGGGGCGGCAGATGACGACGCTGATCATGCCGTTGTCGCTGAAGGTGTCGGTGAGGCGCACCTGCAGGGTGAAGACGTCGGGGTCGTCCTGGGCGGCAGCGGCTTCGGGGTCAGTGTAGCGGCGGGTGGTGAGGTTGTACTGGTTGGACTTATTGATGAGCTGGACGATGCGGGCGCGGCCGGTGGCATCGAAGGGCTGGAAGATGATGGTCATGTCCAGCGATTTGAGGTAGGCGTCGACGCCGCCCACCTGCTTCTGCAACTCGGCGCGGCGGGCGTTGTCCTGGTAGAAGCCGGCACGCTTGAGGTCCTCGCCGGCGAGGGCAACGGCTTCGAAGTAGCCGGCGGCGGCGAGGGTCCTGGCGTAGTAGGCGGGCTCCTGGGGAAGCTCAGGGACCGCGACCTGGGGAAGCAGCTTGCGGACGAGGCCGCGCTCGACGGGATTATCGTCGAGGAAGACCATGGCGTCGAGGCCGAGGGAGAGTTCTTCGGCAATGGCCTGGATGTTGGTGGCCTTGTCGTTCCAGTTGGCCTGGAAGACGGCGATGTGATCGAGCTTCAGCAGCATCTCGGAATGCTTTTCGAAGGGGCCGCGCGCGATTTCGTCGGTGTTCTTGGACGAGACGGCGAGGACGATGCCGCGCTGGCGCAGATCGAGGGCAAGCTGCTGCACGGCGAGGTGGGCTTCACCGGTCGCGTCGCCCTGGGCAATCTTGATGCCGTCGAGGCCGTCGTCGCCGATGACTCCGCCCCAGACAGTGTTGTCGAGGTCGAGGATGAGTACGCGGCGGCTCTTTCCACGGATGGCGGCGATGGTGCGGGCGACGTGGTCGGCGTAGAGCGGAATGAGCTGGCCAGAGAAGGCCAACTTCGCCATGTTCCAGAACTGGGGATCGTGCCAGTTGGCGAGGCCTACGGTCTCGGCCAGTCCGGCGACGTCGAGCAGGACGTCGCCTGAGCCAAGGATGAACTCGGCGAGTTCGCGGTTGACGCTGGCGATGAGCCGGCGCAGGGTTCCGGGCAGGACGCAATCGAGGCTGCCGAAGAGGGTTTCGGCGGGCGGGGCGAAGGTTTGGAAGATGCAGACCGTGTTCTGATTGGTCTTGATGCCGTTACGAAGCGCCTGCAGGTAGCCGATGACGCCCTGCACGGTTGCGGCGGATGCGTCGGGGTCGCCGAGCGAGAGTTTGAGCGGCAAGGCGCGATAGTCGAGGGCGAACAGAACGGCGTCGGGTTTCCAACTGTTGACCTGGGAGTCGGGGATGAGGGCTTCCTGGGCCACCTGGCCGTAGGGAGGGACATAGACCTCCAGCGCGACGCCATGGCGAGCGGCACTGGCGACCAGGGTGGGGACGATGAGATCGACGGTGGAGTTGCTGAGGACAGCGAGGCGGAAGGGCGTCAGCGGGGCAAGCGAGTTCCCTTGCGAACGCGCCTTGGCGATGACCCTGGCCAGCCGGGTGAGCTGATTGAGGTCGAGCGAATACTGGGCGAGGGCCTGAAGTTCCCGTCCGAGGGAAGCGGATGGGGCCGCGAGCGCTTTGAGCCTGGCGGAATAGTCCGCGGGTGCAGGAGGCAACCATTGCAGCTCAGCATAGAGTGGATTCATGGGATAATTCGTCCCTATTCTTCGTGACGCAACGGCATGGTGTGCAGGGACTAGGTCCGCGTCTTGATGAGTCCGACCAGATCGCCTACGTTTTCCAGTTTGCCGATCTCCGAAGTTGAGAACTTGACCTTGAATGCCCTTTCTACGGTGAGCATCAGCTGGATATGAGTCAGGCTGTCCCATCCATCGACGTCCTTGGCGGATAGCTGGGGAGTTAGCTGAATCGAGTCCTCATCAAAGACGTCCTGGAATATTCCCTCCAATTGCGCGTAGATCTGTTGTTCATCTATTGCGGAAAATATCCCCTTTGACGGTAGCGAACTTTGCCAAAGTATACAGGAAGAAAACTGCGGTTAAAGCACTGGAATCATACGGAAGACGATCCGCAGGCGATCACGCAGAGTTGGGCGGCCGCGCTGGCCGCGTTCATGTAGCGCAGAGCGAAATATTTGATTTATCCGTGACGGTTCTCTCGGCTCCGAGTCGGGTAAGAGCTACGGTTTGCCGGATAGGCTGCCGAGACGCGCCGGGCTGAGCCGATTTTTTTTAATTTCTTGCCCCCTAAATCCGTCAAGCTTAGCGGATCATGCCGCGCTCCCGACTATGCCGAATGATAGCCCCATGCTGCTGCGCAGAGTTCGCAGATGTCGGCCAATTGCCCGACGCTGATGAGCAGTCACGCGGCATAGTCAGGAGGATCTATAGCGTGTTGAGAAACGCAAGCAACTGATCCCCTGGTCGGTACCTGCCGGGGATTTTGCCGTTCAGCGGGTGGAGCTTTGCCAGAGCTGCTTCCTTGAGTGCCAAGTGCGCGTGCAGGTAGACTTGCGTGGTTTCGAGTGATTCGTGCCCGAGCCATAGAGCGATGACGGAACAATCAACCCCAGCCTGCAGAAGCTCCATGGCAGCGCTATGCCTGAGGACGTGTGGGGAGATGCGCTTTCGGGTAAGGGAAGGATAGCGTCGGCCAGCGACCGCCACGTATTTGGCGAGCAGTGCCTGCACCGCGTCGGAGCTGAGGCGCCCACCGTTTATTAGGTTGGGAAAGAGCGCTTGGGAGCTGCTTCGGCACGGTTCCTTCAGCCACGCTTGCATAACGAGGACCGTATGCTCGGTCAGAGGTGTACATCGCTCCTTGCGGCCCTTGCCAAAACAACGAACGTGCGCGCCCCGGCCCAAGACAACTGCGTCACGGTCGAGCCCAGTGAGTTCGGACAGCCGCAGCCCGGTCTGGACTGCGAGCAACAACAACGCGTAATCGCGCCGCCCAATCCAGGTTGTTCTGTCGGGTGCTGCGAGCAGCGCCTCGATCTCAGGCCGCGTCAAGAAATGAACCAACCTCTTGTCGTGCCTCTTGCTGGGTATCGCGAGCACGCGCTGGATGAGAGCGCTGTAAGCGGGCTCTTCGAAGGCGATGAATCTGAAGAAGGAACGGATGGCGGTTAGTCGCAGGTTGCGAGTGCGGACACTGACCGAGCGACGCTTCTCCATATCATCAAGAAAAGCGCTGATCGTCGGAGCAGCAAGATCCTGCAGATCGAGGCTTGAGGGTAGCCTGTGCAGACGCGTGTGCACAAATTCAAGCAGGAGGCGAAAGGTATCCCGATACGACGCAATCGTGTGAGGGCTAACACGCCGCTGACGCATCAAACGTTCCGTGAAGAATCGCTCAATCAAAGCTGGCAGAGTTGGAATATGCTTCATGAGGCGGCTCCCCGGCGTGACTCAAGCCGCCGTGCGGCATACTCCATGAGTTCGGGGCAAGCCGACAAATACCAGTAAGTATCGCGCACACAGGTGTGGCCCAGATACGTTGAGAGTATGGGCAACAGGACTTCGATCTTCTGACCAGATCGATACCATGATAGGAGCGCCTGAACCGCAAACCGATGCCGGAAGTCGTGCAGGCGGGGCCCCGTGTGAGCGGCAGGCTTCCTCAGGCCCGTTTCCCGCGAAAGGCGCCAGAAAACCCGATAGACGTATTGAAGCAACAACCGGCCGCCTCGTTCTGCCACAAAGAAGAACGGGCTTCGGGGATGAGGAACGTGGGCATCGCGCTGTTTTGCATACTGTGCCAAGCTGCGAACAGTGGTGGGATGGAGCGGCACCAAACGAGACTTCCCGAACTTCGTAGAACGAATGGTGAGAACACCTCCTTTAAGATCGACATCATCGCAACAAAGTGAAAGCGCTTCGCTTATCCGCAGACCCGTGACGGCCAACAGTCCCAACAAGTTGTAATACGTCCAGCGGCGCAATGCATCTCTTGGCGGCAGAGCCAACGCTGCCACCAATAACCTGCGAACCTCCGCTTCGGTATAGATGTACGGCTTCGAGCGCGTCAAACCGGGCAAGGTCCCGGTCGGAGGGATCTCCGACTTTACGCCGATGCCTTGCAAATATCGGGCAAACCCGCGAATATCCGTGAGGCGCAGAGTCCAGGTTGCATGTCGATCTGCTGGCTGTGTTGCCCACTCGATGGCCAACTTGTATGTGATCATCGGAGCGCGACGCTCCTCCATGAATGTGACAAACTTCGCCAGCCGCTTTTCCTCGTTCTGGAACTTAAAACCCATATCACGGCGCAGAGTGAGGTACTCCCGAAGAGCGGGTCGGAGCGGGTTCATCGGACACCTCCCGGCCATCGCAGGCTAAGCACACGCAGAGAATCGATATCTACCTTCGCGTAGATCCGCGTCGTGTCGTGATCCTGATGGCGCAGGACCTGACCAATCTCCGTTAACGAGGCTCCAGCCCGGAGAAGCGCGGTAGCGAGACTGTGCCGAAAAAGATGAGATCCCTTGTGCGCAACCCCTTGGATGCCGGCTCGCTTCAGCGCCGCCGCGGCGATCATAGAAATGCCACCCGAAGATGTAAAGCCGGCATGCGGCGCCAGATCACGAAGGAACAATCTGCGACTGTCCGATTGCG
The DNA here is from genome assembly GCA_003162875.1 of Granulicella sp. Lineage (GTDB taxonomy): Bacteria > Acidobacteriota > Terriglobia > Terriglobales > Acidobacteriaceae > Edaphobacter. The sequence continues at coordinate 2,814 of PLUT01000027.1, read as the reverse complement.
GACGTCCGTTCTGTAGATAGGTCGCGACGGCCGAACCTACTTCGTGCGGCAACGGAAGTTGCGCCCGCTGTCTACCCTTGGCTTGTACTGACAACTGACCTGCCTGCCAATCGACATCATCCAGAGTCAACGTCGCAATCTCGTTCGCCCGCAAGCCGAGTCGAGCCAGCATCAACAAGATGGCGTAGTCCCTTCGACCTATCGCGCTTCGTCTGTCGCAAGCGTTGAGAACCTTCTGAACCTGACCGGGCAATAGATACTCAGGAAGAGACGCTAACCTCCACCTCCTGATCGCCGGAACGCTCGCCGCGAGGTCTGTTCTGATGTATCCGCGGTAATGCAAATACCGCATAAACTCGCGGAGAGTGTTGCACATGATCTGAGCGGACCTTGGGCTTCCGTCTCCCGCGTGATGCTTGATGAATCCAAGAATGTCGGCAGCCGTTAGTGTTCGGAATCTCTTCGACTCGTCTTCGCATCTCTCCCTGACGAAACGGCGAACAACAAGTTCGTGGCGGGCAATGGTTCCACAGGCAAGTCCGCGTTCCTGAGACAGGTACCTCCGAAACTGTTCGAAGATTACATCACCTGGGCTGAGCGCGGCGGGACGCTTAGGCCGGATGGCGTCTATGCCGCGAAGGACAGTGAGAAGACGGTTTAGCGCTGGCTGATCGCTCAAGAATGGACACCGGTTCCGTGACCGAAACTCTTGGTATCTCTCCACTGTCCGCTCATCAACTTCGGCGAGACTAATGCGTTTGCGTTCAAGCCAATGACTGAAATCAGAAACGACTCGGAGACAGCGCCATGCGCTCTGTCGGCAATGGCCTTCCTTCAGTAGTTGCGCTGCATACAAATCGATGTGAATGCCAAGCGGACCCTCATATAGATGTCGCTGAAGTTTAGGTGTGGTCACATATGCGCTTATGGTCATGTCCTCTCCTCTGCACTGAAGTGCAGAGAAAGAAGAGCAGAACTATGCCGCGTAGTCGAGTCGCGAATCAGTACCAAGATAGAGCAGTGTGTTCCGCTTCGGCATAGTCGGGAGCGCGGCATGATCAGCCCTATGCCGAACTCGGCATAGGGCTGATCCGATGAGGCTGTAGATGGCGGCGGCACGCTCGCCGCCGCAATCGGAGCCCACGAATAGATAGTTCTTGCGTCCCAGCGCGACAGCACGCAGCGCCCGTTCGGCGGCGCTGTTGTCGATCTCCAGACGCCCGTCGCCGGTGTAGCGCGTGAGGGCACGCCAGCGCGAGAGCGCGTATCGGATCGCAGCTGCGGTTTCGCTCTTCCTGGACAGGGAGCGGAGGGACTTCTCCATCCATTTGCGCAGGTCGTCGAGCAACGGCCCGGCCCGCGCCTGGCGGATGGCGAGCCTCAGATCGGCAGGCTTGCCACGGATCTCATCTTCGATCCCGTAGAGTGCCCCGATCCTGGCCAGCGCCTCGGTGGTTGTGGGTGAGGCGTGGATAGCGTGGATCTCATGGAACTTGCGCCGTGCGTGAGCCCAGCAGGCGACTTCATAGATGTCGCCATCGCCGTAGAGATGATGGAACCCGGCATAGGCGTCCGCCTGAAGGCCGCCCTTGAAGCTCTTCAGATGTCGGCGTGGATGCTCGCCCTTGCGATCCTCCGAGTACGCAAACCACACCGCCGGAGCGGTGTCTTCCCCGGCTGGCCGGTCGTCGCGCACGTAGGTCCAGAGGCGTCCCGTCCTGGTCTTGCCACTGCCGGGGGCAAGCACCGGCATCGGGGTGTCGTCGGCGTGCAGCTTGTTGCCTGCGAGCACGTGCTTCTGAATCGCGTCTACCAGCGGAGAGAGCAACTCGCTGGCTCCCCCGACCCAGCCGGCCAGCGTAGAGCGCTCGATCGCAACTCCCTGGCGAGCGTAGATCTCCGACTGGCGATAGAGCGGCAAGTGATCGGCGAACTTCGAGACCAGCACATGGGCCAGCAGCCCGGGCCCGGCAAGACCGCGTTCGATCGGACGCGAGGGCGCGGGCGCTTCCACCACGCGGTCGCAGCCGTTGCAGGCGAACTTGGGCCGCACGTGGCGGATGACCTTGAAGCTGTCGGGGATGTACTCCAGTTGCTCGGAGACATCTTCGCCGAACTGGCGCAACTGGCCGCCGCAGTCGGGACACAATGCACCGTGAAAAGCGTGCGTGACCACCTCGCGTGGAAGATGCTCGGGCAGCGGCTTGCGCCGGGATCTCGTCTTCGGTTCCGCAGCCGGTGTCACTCGCTCGACAGCCGCTTCCATCTCGGCCTGCGTGGACTCCAGTTCTTCCAGATGGAGTTCGAGCTGTTCGAGCTGAACAACCATCTTCTCGCTCTTGACGCCGAACATCCTGCGCTTCAGCTTCTCGATGACCAACTTCAAATGCTCGATCTGCTCGCTGCTGGAGCGCAGTTGCTCATCTTGTTGGGAGAGTGTCTGGCGATGGGACTCAAGCTCAGCCTGAAGCGACCGAAGCTCGTCTTCATGAGAAGCGGCAAGGGATCGAAGCTCCTCTTGATGCATATGGAGCAGCGCCAGCAGTGCCTGTCGATCAAGCGAATCAAGATCCGGCAACGGAGCGGCATCCATGGACGCAGTATGCCATCGATGCGCTCGGAATGCACCAGAAAATGTGCACGAATACAGAGGAATCTTACTGATCAATCAAACCGCGATCTCCGGTGTCCAGGTCCTCTCCGGCCTGCGCCAATCGATGCCTTCGAGCAGCATCGAAAGCTGCGCACGCGTCAGTGAGACGGTTCCTTCCGTAGCCTGCGGCCAGACGAAGCGGCCTTATGTTGAGTTGCCGT
>PLUT01000026.1 GCA_003162875.1 Granulicella sp. | reverse complement strand
AAACTTTCGAATAAAGAATGCAGACCTGGCGGTGGGGCGAGCTTTACACCAGACGACTCGATGTCGCCTTCGAGTTTGAGAATCGATCCGACCAGCTTCCCATCTCGCCAAAGGCTGAAGGCGTTGCCATCCGTGTACATGAGATTGGGAAGGGACTTTAGTTTCTCCCACTGAGTTCTGTCGTGAGGGTCTTTGAACTTCCTCGGGTCCGCTCCTTTTCCAGGCGCTNNGAAGCCGACAAGAGCCTTGTGAACTGTGACAGAGTAGTCCGGGCGGGTCTTCAGGTCTGCGAGTGAGGATTCTCCGACCGCGGTCACAGCGCCGTCTGAAAAGTTCGACAGGATCGAGATTTCAGTAAGTAGCGTTTCAAAGGGCGCGCGCAGTTGATCTTCAGGCTGGCCGATTGCGGAGGGATTCGCAAGCTTCGCCTTCGCTAACGCACCAAAGGCTGATACTGCCGTCTCTATTGTTGCTTTCATTAGGTGAGCGCTCTGTTCTTGGTGACCTAGATGTCCTCTAAATCTATCAAGGAACGTAAGGGAATCCCGCGACTTTGCGTTTTGGGGGACACTACTCGACAGCATTGCCAGGTTCCCCGGCACGAGAACCCTTGCGAGAGTTGCAGGAAGACCAGCATTGATCGCACCAAAGCACCGCCGCCGAGGAGATAGAGTTAGTCCACACCCCGAAGCAGCTCGGATATCGACCTCTACTTCGCCCCCTGGCATCAGTCTGGGCAAAGAGTGGAGCGCAAAAGCCGTACGCCCGAACATCTTCAAAGTCCCATATGACTTCGTTTGTTGGCGCCAAGGGAGTGGAGCAGGCCGTTTAGAAAGCAGTTTATCTAACGTGGCCTCCACAGCGTCCTGGCAAAACAAGCCAAAGGAGAGTTCTGTACTTCCTCGGGCCAGCGCAGCCACGGTGATCTGCTCAGTCGGGTTGCGTAGCGCCGCTCTCGGAACGAGGCGCTATAAGGGGAATAGTCTGGACTTGAGTAGCCAGTTCCTGGGCGTTATGACCTAAGAGCCGCAATATATGTCGATATGAGTGACGCCCCAGAGGCAACTGAATGCGCTACTCTGGTGATTGATGATGCTAGTCCTGCCAGATAAGAGGAAAGTCTGTGTTGACGATTCCATTCCTCACTGACCTCGATCCGCAGGCCGCAATCAAGGGATCGCGCGATCCACTAGGTATTCAGCCTATTTGGACGCGCATGGGCCGTCACGTCGTCGGTAATCTGACGACCGTTAGTACATCAGTTCGCGATTTCACTACGACTATCCTCGGCTACTATTTTGCAGAGCGCGTGTCCGACGAGGACCACGGAGGCTCCGATCTCGCGGTGTTCCTTTGCTGGGAACAATTGGCCGCCTACGCTCGCGGCGGCATAAATAAGGACTGGGTGTTCCGCGGCACTGAGCGCGCGAAGAAGAATTTCAACGAGACCGCGAGGCTTAGGCTCGGAACAGATTCGGTGGCGCTGATCCTCAGCGATCAGAAAACCTACGGTCTGTGGGGTCTGTACTCCGTTCCTTCGAGGTCGTCTGGCCTACTAACGGGCGACCCAGCACGCGTGACGCCGTCGGTCCGGAAGTTCATTGAAGACGAGTATTTATCCACGCTGTCGGGGAAGGGCCGTGACGCTTCCGAAATCGTGAGCCTGCTGGCCAAGAAGAACCCAGAGCTGCTGCCACGCGATCGCGACCTGCCCCTGTTCAAGGCTGTTGGCCGGACGCTGCGGAGAGAGCTCTCCCCCCGTGAACAGGAGTTCTACTTGACACACCTTGTAGAAGGTGGACCGCAGGACCGAACCCATGGCGGGCAGCGCTTACTAGTCGAAGCCCTTAGGACGACGTTTGACGTCGAGGATTGGTCGCTCAACCCGATGTCGATACAGCATCTTGCGAAGCGGTGCCGCACGCGGGGTAGTCGCGGAGCGGAAGTCGCCGGTTTTCTCGAGCACATTCGTATCGCGGAGCAACTGGTCGCTCCGGCGGCGCGACTCTTCATGCTGTTGCTCGGTTGTGACGGTCAGCTACCGTGCGACGTTTCGGCGGCGGTGAAAAGGCAGTGGGGACCGGAGATTCCTTCAATCGATGCCAATGCCATCGAGGACATTCGCGGTGAATTCGCCAACGGGCTGGACGACCAAAAATCTAGCGACCGGTGGGTGAGGCTCGCGCATGCGCTGGCTTCCGGCGACTATGATGCCGCCCTGTCGATACTGATCGAACTGAATCGCGCAGTGATGTTATTGAGGGGCGGAGCAGCGCCATGGGTCGAGATCCGCGACGGCAAGTTACACGTGAGATTCCTCGACGAGAGCAGTGCCGTGTTGCCGACCCGTTCCGAGTTGCCCCTTTTGTGGACCAACTCGTACTTCCTCGACTCCCTGCGCGCGGTGGCGATGCAGGTGGAGGGCCACCGTGGCTGAAAAGCCGCCAACAGCCGTCCTGTCCGACGAACTCAAGTCCGCAACCGCTGGCCGTCGACTCGTCGCGGCCGTCTTTTTAACCTTCCGTTTTGAGCCAGAGTTTTTCGAGCAGCAGGTTTTGCCGCTGTTCTTCGACGTTTCGCTGAGCCACGCGGATGCAATCAAACGCGTGCAGATGGAAGACCTGCTCAGGGACGTCCCGCACGGCGTCGCCGTCTATTACGACCAGAACGGCCTCGTGGCGGATGCAAAGCCTGCCCGCCTGGACGTACGCCGAATTGCCGTTCGCCATTACACTGGTATCTTCCATCCTAAGAATGTCTTCGCGCTAGTCGAAGCTCTCGAGCCGGACAAGGATGGCCATCATGCACAAGCCCTCATTGTCGCCGGCCTGTCTGCGAACCTGACTCGCGCGGGTTGGTGGGAGAACGTCGAAGTCTGTCATATCGAGCAGGTTGNNGGATCGAGCGGCGGACGTTTGAGAAAGCCGCTGACGGACACTCCACTTTGAAGGCGATCAAGGCATTCCTCAGATCCACGACACAGCGCCGGCTGCGCTCTTCCGGCGGCCGGCTGGAGCCGCACTTCTTCGACGGCGGCACGACTGTTGTGGACTTCCTTTCTGAGGTCGCTGGTCGGGACCTTCGCGGACTCAACCTCGAGATAG
>PLUT01000251.1:6949-19296 GCA_003162875.1 Granulicella sp. | reverse complement strand
CGGTGCGGCACAGGCCGATGCCTTCCGCGCCGAAGGAGCGCGCCTTTATGGCGTCGCGGGGGATGTCGGCGTTGGCACGGACCTTTAGCTTGCGGTACTGATCGACCCAGCCCATGAACTTGACCAGATCGGGATCGTCGGGCTGAACCGGGGTGGTCTTGAGCTGGCCTGCGATGACGCGGCCGGAGGTGCCGTCCAGCGAGATCCAGTCGCCCGGGCGGAAGGTGTGACCCTTGACGCGCAGTTCCTTGTGGGCTTCGTCGACCACGCAATCGCCGGCGCCGGCCACGCAGCACTTGCCCATGCCGCGGGTGACGACGGCCGCATGGGAAGTCATGCCGCCGCGCGAGGTGAGGATGCCGGAGGCAACTTCCATGCCCGCGATATCTTCCGGGGTGGTTTCGCCGCGGACCAGGATGATGTCCTGATAGGTGTGATTGGCGCGCGCTTTGACCGCATCTTCCGCGCTGAAGACGATCTGGCCGACCGCGGCGCCGGGCGAGGCCGGCAGGCCGGTGGCAAGGACTTCAACCTTCTCGTTCTTCTCGACCAGGCGGGGAACCAGGAAGTCGTAGATCTGGTTAGGCTCGACGCGCATGACGGCTTCTTCCTGCGTGATGAGGCCTTCGCCAACCATGTCGATGGCGACGCGGACAGCAGCCAGGCCGGTGCGCTTGCCATTGCGGGTTTGCAGCATGTAGAGCTTGCTGTCCTGGATGGTGAACTCGAAGTCCTGCATGTCGCGGTAGTGCTTTTCGAGCCTCTTGGTGATGTCGCGGAGCTGCTGGTAGGCCTTGGGCATGGCGCGCTCGAGCTCGCTGATGGAAAGCGGCGTGCGGATGCCGGAGACCACGTCTTCGCCCTGCGCATTCATCAGGTACTCGCCGAAGAAGGCGTGCTCGCCGGTGGCGGGATTGCGGGTGAAGCCAACGCCGGTGCCTGAGCTCTCGCCCATGTTGCCGAAGACCATGCACTGAACGTTGACCGCCGTGCCCAACCAGTCATCAATCTTGTTGATGCGGCGATAGGTCTTGGCGCGCTCGCCATTCCAGCTGCGGAAAACGGCGTCGCGGGTCTGCACCAGCTGCTCCAGCGGCTCCTGGGGGAAGTCCTTGCCGGTCTCTTTCTTGATGAGCTTCTTGTATTCGGCGACGATTTCCTTGAGCGCGCTGGCCTTGAGATCGTAGTCGAACTTAACTTTCTCGCGGTGCTTGACGCTATCGAAGACGTGCTCGAACTTCTTCTTGCTGATGTCGAGGACGACCGAGCCGAACATCTGGATGAGGCGGCGATAGGAGTCGTAGGCGAAGCGGGGATCCTGGCTGCGTTTGGACAGACCCTCGACCGCCTTGTCGTTGAGGCCGAGGTTGAGGATGGTGTCCATCATGCCGGGCATGGAGAACTTTGCGCCGGAGCGTACGGAGACCAGCAAGGGATTCTCAGCCGCACCCAACTGCTGCCCCTGCAACTCTTCAAGCCGCCTGAGGGCGGCGAGCATCTCCTGGTTGACCTCGGAGCTGAGGGTGCCGAGCATGTACTCGCGGCAGGCCTCGGTCTGAATGGTGAATCCGGGAGGAACGGGCAATCCGGCGTTGGTCATTTCGGCCAGGCCGGCACCCTTGCCGCCGAGCACATCCTTCATGCCGCCGTTGCCCTCAGCCTTGCCGTCGCCGAAGAAATAGACATATTTTGTTGGGGAGGTGGTTGCTCTTGCAACCTGCGCCTTGCGCGAAACCTGCTGGGTCATGTAACTGCTCCTTGGTAATGCGAGATAAGTCCGCGGAGGCGGTGGACGAGCAGGGGGGCGGCTGTACGCAGGCTCAGTCGTTCGGAGTTACAACAGAGTCGAACGGATTGAGTCGCGTGCGGTTCACCCATGCGTCGGAATCCGCCTCGCGACAATTTCTTAGTCGTATCTACTTTCGGGGTTGAAGGCCCATGATTGCTGTGTTGCGCGTCACCGAAGAAGGGTTCAGCGCCAGAGCACAATAAAAGGGCTTGTACATCCCGGCCACGATGTTACGGGTCGCGCCGAGCAGTATGCAAGTGCGAGGCGGGACTTGGGCGGGGCACGGTGCGGGCTCGGCAGCGCCGAGCGGCAACCGGAATGCGCTCCTGGTCGGATTTCCGTCGGATTTCCGGCAACGAGCGGATGCAGTTCCGGCCTCTTTTGCGCGGAAAATCTAACCTATTGAAAATTGAGGAATTGCTGCAGGTTGCCGGTGCCGCTGGCGACTGCCCTGGCGAGGGAGAGTTTGGCCACGTTGTGGGCAAATACGCTGTTGATGCCGTCGAGTTCGGCAGCGGTGAGGGACTCCTGGGCCTGTATGACCTCGACATTGTCGGTGACGCCGGCGTCGAAACGCTGGCGGGTCAGATCGAGCGTCTCGCGGTTGACCTGAAGATTGCGCTGGGCGAGCGCGACCTGGCCGGTTGCGGCCTCCAGATCGAGGAAGGCGTTGCGCACGTCGCTTTCAACCTGGCCCTTGAGGTCGTCGAGTTCGGACTGCCGCTGGGCCAGGGAAGCCTCGGCCTGCTTGATGTCGCCTTCGGTGCGGCCTCCCTGCCAAATGGGAATGCTGAGGGTGGCCGCGGCCGAATAGGTTTCTTTGGCCTGGGCCGGATTGGTTCCGATGGCTCCGTAATTGCCGTTGACGGACAGCGAAGGGATGCGCTCGTCACGGGCCGCGGAAAGAGCGTGTTCGGCGGCGCGAACCTGGGCCTGGGCGGCCTTGATGTCCGAACGGCCGGCGAAGGCCTGCTGGAGCGCGTTGTCGAACGTGAGAGCGGGCGCAGGGGCGAATGGAACATCATCGGTCAACTCATAGTTTTGGTTTGGAGGAAGGCCGGTCATGCGCGCCAAGGCAATCATCTGCTTGGCCAACTCCGCTTCCAGCGAGATGACGCGCTGCTGCTGGGTGAGCTGTTCGACTTCGCTGCGGTCGACGTCAACCTGGGGCGAGAGGCCGGCGGTTCGCTTCTGGAGCGTCTGCTGGTAGAGCGCGGTTGCCGTGTCCAGTTGGGCGTGCGCGGACTTGACGCGCTCGCGGGTGGCGATGACCTGGAGGTATGTTCCGGAGACCGCGAGGACGATCGCGTCGCGGGCGTCGCTGGCAGAAAACTGGGCGGCGCGATAGAGGTCGCTGGACGAGCGATAGTTGTTCCAGGCGGTGAGATCGAGGACGGACTGCGAGACGCTGCCGCGCAGATCGATATTGTTGTAGGGACCGACGATAGTGGGAAAGCTGAAGCCGGGAATGGGAATGTGAATTTTCACTCCTTCCGCGGCAAGATTTACCTGGTTCAGAGTCTCGGCGAGATAGCCGCTGGCATTGGGAAGCAGGGCGCTGCGGGCGACCTGGCTTTGGCCCTGGGCCAGACGCACGGCGTGGCTCTGGCCGAGAGCGCCAAGGTTGTATTTGAGGCCGCGATCGATGGCATCGCGCAGCGAGAGCTTGCCGGGGGACGGCAGGTTGGCCGCGCCGCTGGAACTGCCGGCATACGGACCCTCGACCTGCACGGTGGGGTTGATGGTGACTACGCTGTTGGTCGTCCCGGCGATTGGAGCCTCCACCGCGGTGACCGAGCCGTTGCCGCCTCCGCGTCCGGAGAGCGGCAGGGGGTTGGCCTGCGCGTGCTGCGCCTGGGTGGACTGGGGTGGGCCCTGGGCAAGCGCTGGAGCGGGGACGGCAAGCGTCGCCAGGCACACGAGGAGGGTGGCTCCGGCGACGGAAGGAATTGGGGAGTACTTTGTCTGTGAACGATTCATATCGATGATCCCTTACGGCTTAGCTGAGCTGTTTGCGGAATCGCGAGATGCTGAGCGAGACCAACACGACGGTGAAGAGGAGCAAGCCGAGGAAGTTCGGCCAGAGATCGAGGATTCCGCTGCCCTTGAGCATGCTTCCNNATGGTTGCGAAGTGGTGGACCGGATTGAGCACGGTAAGAGGCTGCAGCCACTTGGGCATCGCCTCAACCGGGTTGAGGGCGCCGGACAAGGAGGAGAGCGGCGGGTTGATGAAGAAGGCGGTGAGTTGCGCCTGCTGCGCGGATTTACTGAACGTGGCGATGACCGTGCCAATGCTGATGCCGGAGAGGATGCACATGGAGCCGGCGCCAAGCAGNNAGAGCAGCAGGAACAGCGGGGCAATCTTGGCGATGATGATCTCGGTTGTGTTGGCGGGAGACATGAGCAACTGCTCGATGGTGCCGGCTTCGCGCTCGCGCACCATGGCGGCGGAGGCGACCAGCGAGCTGTTGAGAATGAGCAGGAGGCCGAGCACCCCGGTGACGATGAACCAGGAATCGACCAGGCCCGGATTGTAGAGAAACGCGGGCATGAGCTGCACCTGGCCGCGGCGAGCCAGGTCGCCTGCGTCCGTCTGGATGACGCTGACCTGAGTTCCCACGCTCCTCAAGCCATTGTTGTAGCTCTGGAGTATCCCTTGCGCGTAGGCCCGGCTGATGGTTGCGGTATTGGCGTTGGTGGCGTTCAGGAGGAATTGGACGGTGGTGGGACGATTGCGCGCCAGGTCGCGCGCGTAGTCGTAGGGGATGACTACGCCGGCATCGGCATCGCCACGGCTGACTGCGTCGCCGAGCTGGTCGACGGAGGAATAGTAGCCGGCGAGTTGGAAGCTCTTGCTCTGGGTCAGGGTGGAGATCAGCTCGCGGCTCTCGGGCGAGCGGCTGTCGTCCTCCACGGCCAGGCGGACATCGGTGACATTTGCGCTGAGGGCAAAGCCGAAGAGCGTCAATTGCAGGACGGGGGGGAGAATGAGCGAGATCTGCAGGCGGCGGTCGCGGCCGATCTGGTTGAACTCCTTCTTGATGAGGGCGCGCAGGCGGTAGTTGAACAGACGGCTGACAAGGTTTCTCATACCTTCACCTGCATCTTTCTCATGCCGCGCCAGGCGAGGGTGTAGAAGATGGCGCCGATGACGCCGATGATGAGCACCTTGTACCAGACAGCGGGCCACCCGCCTCCCTGCAGGAGGGCATCGCGGACGATTTCAATGTAATAGCGGCCCCAGACGAGGTTGGAGATCCAGCGCAGCTCGACGGGGATGTTCTGGATGGGGAATATGAGGCCGGAGAGGAGGAAGACGAGCAGAAAGCCGCCGAGAGCCACGGCCTGCAGTGCGGCAGCCTGGTTGGGGATCCTCGCCCCGACCATGGTTCCAAACGACGCCACGCAAAAGACGTAGAGAAGGGTGGCGACGATAAAAGGCGTGGGATCTCCGGCAAAGGCAAGGCCGAAGTAGGTGAACAGAACCGCGGACATGACCACGACCTCAGCCAGCGCCACGGCCATGAAGGCGAGGATCTTGCCCAGGAGGAATTCGCGCGCGGAGATGCTGGACACGTACACCTGGAGGATGGTCTTCTGCTCGCCTTCCTTGGCCATGGCGAGGGCCGCGAGCAGGGGAGGGAACATGGAAAGGCCAAGCACAAAGACCCCAGGGCCATAAAACTTCTTCGAGGAGAGGCCGGGGTTGTACCAGAGGCGAATGGCCGCCTGTACCGGAGCTGCCTGCGTTCCCGCGGCGGTCTGCTGGTTGTACGCGGCGGTTACCTGGGTGGCGTATCCGGAGACGAGCTTGGCGGTGTTTGCGTCCGAAGCGTCCATCAAGATCTGGACCGGTGAATTGATGCCCCGCGCGAGGTCGCGGCCAAAGTGGGGCGGGATGATCAGCACAGCTCGCGCCGCGCTGGAGGCCAGCGCGTCGTCGGCGGATTTATTCACCGGCCAGGCAACGACGTCGAAAGTGATCGAGGCGCGGAAGGCGTCAATAAACTTGTTGGATGCCGAGGAGCCGTCGAAATCCTGCACGACGATGGGCAACTCATTGACGGTGAGGGAGAGCGCCACGCTCAGCAGGGTGAGGAGCACCACGGGAAGCACCAGCGCGAGCGCGAGGGTGCGCCAGTCGCGGACGACCTGGGTGAGTTCCTTTCGTGCCTGCGCGACGATTCGTCTCATGCCTGCCGCTCCTCACTTCTCGATGGAGATTTTGCCCTGTAGGCGCGCCGTCTCGACGGTGGCGATAAACACGTCCTCGAGCGAGAACCGGGCTTCCCGGGCGCTGACGAGATGGAGGCCGTTCTCTTCCAGCCGCCTGGTGGTCTGCTGGATTGCAATGGCGGGCGCATCCTCGGTGATGAGGTGAAGATGCTCGCCGAAGAGGGAGACGCGCCAGCCGTCGGTGCCGCTCTTGAGCAGATCGGCGGCGCGTTGGGGCTGATCGACTACAAACTCGATGAGGTGACCCGACTGCCGGGCCTTGATTCCGGAGGGAGTGCCCTCGGCGACCAGCTCGCCGGCGACCATCATGCCGAGGCGGTTACACTGCTCCGCCTCCTCGAGGTAGTGGGTGGTGACAAGGATGGCGGCGCCGGAGTCGGCGAGGCGATTGATCATGGTCCAGAAAGCGCGCCGCGCCAGCGGATCGACGCCGGAGGTGGGCTCGTCGAGAAAGAGAATGTCGGGCTCGTGCATGATGGCGGCGCCGAAGGCGACGCGCTGCTTCCAGCCCCCCGGCAGGCTGCCGGTAATCTGCCCCTGCTTTCCTTCGAGGCCGGAAAAGGCGAGCACCCAGCGGATCTTCTCCTCGCGCTCCTGCTCGGGCACGCCGTAGACGCCGGCAAAGAAATCGAGGTTCTCGCGAATGGTCAAGTCGTTGTACAGCGAGAATTTCTGTGACATGTAGCCGATGCGCTTGAGTACCGCCGCAGACCTGAGGTTTTTGGTGGTGCCCGCCAGTTCCACGCTGCCGCTGGTTGCTTCCAGCAGACCGCAGAGCATGCGGATGATGGTGGTTTTGCCTGCGCCGTTCGCGCCCAGCAGGCCGTAGACTTCGCCATTGCGAATCTGCAGGCTGACGTTGTTGACGGCGGTGAAGCTGCCGAATTGCTTGACCAGGCTGGTCCCGCCGACGGCGATGTTACCGCGCAGGCCGCTGTGATTCTCGGTTGCAGGAAACTCAACCGTGGTCGAGCTTTCACCCAGCGCGCGCAGCTTGGCGACAAAGACGTTCTCGAGGGTCGGGCTGTCGACGCGCATCTCGTCGACGTCCACGCCGGCGGCTTGCAATCCCTGACGGATCGCCGGTTCCACCTGCCCAGGATCGTGCACCAGCAGGTCGAGGCGATCGCCGAACCGCTGCACATCCAGAATGTCGATGTGCGATGCGATCAGCGCGGAAAGGACGGTCTGTGTCTTAGGCAGGTCCGATGTGCGCAGCTCGATCCGTTGCGTACCCAGCTCGGCGCAGAGCTCGCGGGGCGTTCCGATGCGAAGGAACTGGCCCTGGTGCATAAAGGCGATGCGATGGCACCGTTCCGCCTCGTCCAGATATGGAGTGGCCACCAGGATGGTGAGGCCCTCGGCGGCGAGGTGGGCCAGAACATCCCAGAACTCGCGCCGCGAGACGGGGTCGACGCCGGTGGTCGGCTCGTCGAGCAGCAGGACGCGGGGTTGCGGAACCAGGGCGCAGATCAGCGAGAGCTTCTGCCGCATGCCGCCGCTGAGCTTGCCCGCGAGCCGGTTGGCGAACCGGTCCATGTCGAACATGCGGAGATACTGGTTGCTGCGCTCCACGATTGACTGCTCGGGAATGTTGCGCAGGTCGCCGCTGTAACGAATGTTCTCCGCGACGGTCAGGTCGGGATAGAGGCTGAAGGCCTGGGTGAGGTATCCGGTCTGGGAGCGCATCTCTCGCGCGGGGCGGCCAAAGATGTTGACGCTGCCGGCGGTTGCTTCCATGACCCCCGCGAGAATCTGAAAGGTGGAGGTTTTTCCCGCGCCATCCGGGCCGATCAGGCCGAAGATTTCGTGTTGCTGCACGTCAAAGTCGATCCCACGGACGGCCTCGACCGGGCCATAGTTCCGAGTGAGGCCGCGCACGGCAATGGCCGGCAGTCCGGCACTGTCCGGCGCGGCAGCGACATCGCGATCTGGAGTGGTGGAGATCATTGGTGCGCGGCGGTCTTCGGCCACTTGTCTCCCTGCACCAGGACTTCGCCGTCGGCGGGCATGCCTGGCTTGGCATACCCAAAGCCTGCCTTCAACTGCAGCTTGATGCCGACGACCTGCTTGACGCGGTCGCTTTGAAAGTAAGTGTTCTCCGGCGTGAAGGTCTCCTCGGGATCGATTCTGGAGACGTAGGCGTCGACGGGCTGGTTTGGATTCGAGTCGAGGAAGACGCGCGCGGGCTGACCTACCTTGACCTCGCCGATCTGGCCTTCCGGAACAAAGCCGCGCAGGTAGACCTTGGTCAGGTCCAACAGCGTGACGATGGCGGTCCCGGCAGTTGCCATCTCGCCGGGCTCTGCCGCGCGCGTCGTCACGGTCCCGGAGAAGGGCGCGCGGATAACCAGGTCCTGGCGATTGTCTTCCGCTTCCGCGAGTTCGGCGGTGGCTTGCTGGGTCTGCGCGGCCGCGCTTGCGACCTCGGCTTGCTGCTGGGCGATCTGACTCCGAGCCAGGGAAACCTGCGACTCGCGAATGTCGGGGTTGGAGAGCGTTCCCTGAGCCGTGGTGAGCTCTGCCTGGGCGGCCTCGACCCGGCGTTGGGTCGCAGCCACAACGGCGGCCTGCTGATCGGCGGCGGCCGCAGCCTGCAGTCCCTGGCGCTCGGAAACCGCTCCGGACGTGGCGAGGCGGGTATACGCGTCCTTATCGAATGCGGCAAGCACATACGCGGCCTGCTGCTGGGCAAGGTCGGACTGCGCGGCCGCCAGATCGGCTTCGGCCTGCTTGACGTGGCCCTGCGTATCGAGCTTCGACTGGCCCACCTGGAGCCGGTTCTGCAGCAATTGCTGCTGGAGGACGGCGATCTGCGCACGCGCAGCCCTGTCCTTGGCCTCAGCCTGCGCGAGCGCCGCCCGGGCCTGGTCCTCGCGCGCACGAATCTGCGCATCGTCGAGGATGGCAATCGGGTCTCCGGCATTGACGGTGTCGCCCTCGCGCACGCGAACTTCCAGGAGACGGCCGGTGGTCTTGGAGGCAACCGCGGAATCGTCGCCCTCGATGCGGCCGCTTACGGCAACGATGCTGGCGGGCAGCGCGGGCGTAGAGAAGAAGACCTTCCATACGATGAGGGCCACCGCAATGAGGACGACCAGCGCGGCAGCGATAATCACTTTTCTGCGGCGGCCGGTGTCGACCGTGATCGCTGGATCGGGTGTTTCCGGCCTGGCGCCGGCGGCGGCGTCCGGCTGGGTGCTCTGGCCGGCCGGCTGCGGCGGACTGAGAGGCGTAGATGGGTTCATTTGCTTGCCCTCGATGGAGTTGCTGGGGTGGTCCCATTGGCGCTGTGAGCGGATGGGTTGGAGCGGAATTGGCGGATATAGGAAAGAGAAAAGTCTGCGATGTGGTAGGCGATGCGATCCAGCTGCTCCGGGGTCATCTTCAGGTCGGGCCAGACAGCCTCCAGCAGAGGGTTGGCCAGGACGAAGACCAGGATCTGCCCCATAACGCTGAAGGCGCAAAACCGGGTCTTGTCGTCGTCGGGAGGCAAGCCGATCATTCCACCAATCAGTTCCAGCAGGCGTTGAAAGAGCGGGCGGCCAATCTTGCTGATGAGCCGGCGCAGCGCGGGGGTGGGCTGGGCGAGTTCGTGGACCAGGATGCGAAAGTGCCAGTCGGGCCGATCGCGCCGGCAGATGCTGTTGAGGCGTGCGCGAATGACCGCCCGCAGGATGTCTTCGGGAGGCGCGAGCTGGTCGAGGGCGGAGCGAATGCCCTCCAACTCGGCGGCCTGCATGGATTGCTGCACGACCATGGTGTAGAGGCCCAGCTTGTCGCCGAAGTGATAGTTGACCGCGGCGACGTTGGCGCGGGCGGCGATGCAGATCTCGCGGATGGTGGCGGCGCGATAGCCCCGGTCGGCGAAGATCCGCCCGGCAACGTCGAGCAGCTTGTCGCGAGTGGGCTCGGAGATTGCCGGCCGGCGCCTGCGTTTGAGCGGCTTGAGTTTGAGTTGAGGGCGGGCGTTGTTCATATTCAAACATCAGTATGAAACACAGGTTTGATTTTGTCAAACACGTGTTTTGATGGATTTGCTTTCCGGAAGAGATGCGCCCGACCCGGCGAACTGAAAACCGGTTGGCGTGGACAATGGGAATTCGCAGAGCCACGACAGTTACAAGGCGAACCGTTGCCAGGCATTCAACGGGCTGTGCCTGGCGGTGGTGCAAACGACGGCCAAGGCGGGAAGCATACGGATTGCCGCGTCGTCGGCGAATTTGCAGGCGGTCGCGGTGACGCTCGGTTCGCGATAATGTCCATTTTTTCCCAAGAATGATTCGATGTTTTGTTGTAAACAAAGGCTGTTAGCTATAGGGGAGTCCCTTTCGAGTTAACACGGCTTGGTGAAGCAAACGAGTTCGCGGAGCGACAGAGGCCGAGTGCGCAAGACAAATACAGGGACTCTTCGCTACCACCCCAGCCAGCAAGCTGGTCGGGGACCCCGGCTCTCCGCTCAGAATGACAAGCTGGAAGGTCCGCCATGACAAACCAGAAGGTCCTCGGCGCGGCGTCCAATTTTCCCGGAATGATCCGGAGTTTTGTTGCAAACAAATGATGTTAGTGATGGGGGAGTCCCTTTCTGGTTAACAAGGTTTGGAGCGAACAAATCAGAGCTACTAGCCAGTAGCTGCTAGCTCTTAGTGAGGAAGCTAGAGGCTGGCGAGGGAGACTCCTTTAACTGCAAAGACCCGGCTTGGACGCCGGGTCTTTTCAATTTAATTCCACTACGTTAAGTATAGCGAATTGACCAAAACTCATCTGCCATTTTGGCGGAAATTTGATCTTGTCTGGATGGTGCGACATGGACGGCTTATGCACAGAGTGAGGGGCTTGACAAGATTTCTGGGGGCGTTTGGGCGGCGGGGGTCGCGGACGTCTGGGCGGCGGCGGCCGAGGTGAGGGAGGTGGCAGGGTTTTTCGTTAGTGAGCGATCGGCTGTCAGCTATCAGCTATCAGCCAACAACCAGCAAACGGACTTTTTTGGATCCTTGGGCGGCGGCGGCTGGGTGAGGGGTGTGGCAGGGCTTTTCAATTAATGAGCTATCAGCTGTGAGCTATCCAGCTATGAGCTAACAACAAACGGCTGTCAGCTATCAGCTGACAGCTATCCAGCTAGCAACTAACCACCGGCAGCGGGTGGTGTCTTAATTTCAAATTAGGACACTACCCGGCAGGAAACGGCTATCAGCGGATGGGGCTCGCGGGGCCGTCAGGGGAGATTGCCTAGGGGGAAGTGGTAGGCGGCGCCGATGGTGATGACGCTGGGGTGCAGGGTGCCGAGGGGGAATCCGGCCCAGTTCTGGTATTCGTAGTCGCCGCGCAGATTGAGCCAGGGCAGGACGCGGAAATCGGCCCCGCCGCCGTAGGTGTAGATGTTGTATGCGATGTTGGCCATGTTGTTGGAGAAGTTGTAGACGCCGCGGCCGTAGAGGACCTTGGCGTAGGGGGTGAAGCGCCAGCGGGTGACGAAGATGCGCGGACCGACTTCAAAGGTGGTCTCGCGGACGGTGGAATCCTGGGACGCAGTGACACGGTGGAAGTTGAATTCGCCTCCCCAATGGGGGCGGATGGCGAAGTCGGTGTAGGCGGCTTCGCCGAGGAGATGGATGGGGGTGAAGTTATAGCCGGAATGGGCGAAGACGAAGCCGCCTCCGAGCTGCAGGTCGCCGACGCGACTTACGGTGGGCAGGGATTGCGCGCGCGCCGGCGGCGGGGCGCAGGCGGCCAGCAGGAGCACGCAGAGCACGCAGAGCACACAGGGCACACAAATCCTTGCGATCGATCGGCGGCGGCCGGCGAGGAGACTGGGCCGTTGGCTGGGGCACAAAGGTTTACGAGGAGGCTGGGTTTTCTTTTCTTCTTCCCGGGGCGACAAGCCTTTCATCATCTCTCCTACTTCTCTGCAACTTCGCTAGAGCGGCAGAAACTTATCTACCAGCGACGTGCGAGGCTGCTGAAAAAGTCATCTCGGGCCGCAAACAATGACCTCAGCGGCTGAAGCCGCGATGATTATGCGGCGTTTACGGCATCCTTCGACTTCGCTCAGGACAGGCTACAAATCCGTGCCCTTAACGAAAAAGCGCTCAGCATCCTCGAAAGCGCTCAGCATCCTCGTGCGCCAGAGTATCATCAGGGATTGCCCAAGAGCCTGCCTTTCGCACCGGGGTTACGAAATTACCGGAGCCGGATGTGGGCGGTAACCGATTTCCCCAGAGCGACCTGCGTGGGAAGACGCGTTACCAATGATTCCCTGTAAACTCTTGCGCATGGTATCAGGTCTGGTGTATCTGTTGGCAGGCACATTATGCGGCCCTT
>PLUT01000251.1:0-6799 GCA_003162875.1 Granulicella sp. | reverse complement strand
CGATGTGCCGGTTGGGGTGAATATTCCGCTGGTGATCGTGTCCGGCCGGTGGCGGCGGATATTGAATATTCCGGCCACGACTTTGTGCCAGAACACGGTGTTGCCGGCGAACTTTGCGGTGATGCCGCAGAACCAGAGCCAGGGAGACATCCCCAAGATTGCGATTGCCACGGGTTCTGCCGATCCGGTGGAGTGCGTGCTGATGAAGATGGGTCTAAGCCAGTCGGAGTTTACCGATTCGAGCGGCACGGGACGGATCAATATCTTTGGCGGGGTCAGTGTGGCGGGATCCGGCCTGACCATTGACTCGGGCACTCCGACGCAGGCTTCGCTGATGGGGAACCAGACAACCCTGAACTCGTACGATCTGCTGATGCTTCCCTGCGAAGGCATGGATATTGTGAAGCCGGCCCAGGAACTGGCGAACCTGGTCAATTTCGCGAACGCCGGCGGGCGGGTCTATTCCAGCCACTATTCCTACTCCTGGATGTGGCAGAATCCGCCGTTCAATGGGGTGGCCAACTGGGCTGGGACTACGATCAGCGACCCCCTGGACGGAGACGCCGCGGTGAACACCAGCTTCTCCGCAGGACAGACGCTGAGCACATGGTTGCAGGAGGTTGGCGCCAGCTCGAGCCCCGGTCAGATGGCGCTGAACACCCTGAGACAGGACCAAACCGGGGTGATTCCGCCGACGCAGACGTGGCTCACTCTCGACAACCCGAGCGTGGCGATGCAATTTGTCTGGGATACGCCGATCGGCGCTCCGACTGGCCAGCAGTGCGGGCGAGTGTTGTTCAACGAATACCACGTCGAGACTTCAAACTTCGGGTCCTTCGCTAATGAGCTCAGTAGCTGTTCTCCGTCGGCCGGGATGTCTCCGCAGGAGAAGTTGCTGGAGTACATGCTGTTCGAGCTGACCGATGAGGGCGGCCAGCCGACGCTGAACCCGACGACCCAGGACTTCGGGTCGGAGGCAATCGGCTTTACCAGTCCGCCGCAGACGTTTACCTGGACGAACAACTCGAGCTTTGCCTACCAGATTTCCGGGGCGACGGTCACGGGAGACTTCAACATCGTGTCGAACGGCTGCCAAGGCCCAGTGGCGGGCGGGGCAAGTTGCCTGATTGTGGTGACGTTTACGCCGACGGCGCTGGGGGCGCGGACTGGAACGCTGACCGTATCCTCGTCGAGCAATCAACTGACCGCGCAACTGACGGGGACCGGAACGCCCGGCTTCACCATGACGCCGACGACGTTCAGCTATGGAAGCCTGGATGTGGGCAACAACGCGGCGCAGACGTTTACGCTGACCAGCACAGCCTCGGGACCGCTGGCGGTGCCTCCGTTTGTGACGACGGGGCAGTATTCCGTGAATACGTCGGCGTGCGGCGCGAGCGTTGCCGGGGGCGCGCATTGCACGGTGACGGTGAGCTTTCTGCCAACTTCGACGGGGCCGCAGAATGGAACGCTGGGCGTGAGTTCGACCAGCCTGCTGTATAGCGGCCTGAGCGGGACCATGACCGGGAACGGCATCGACTTCACGATTTTGCTGACCCCAAGCTCAGGACACGTGGTGGCGGGAGACGGCACCAGCACCACGGCGACGCTGACGCCGCTGGCGGGCTTTGCGGCGCCGGTTTCAGTGAGCTGCGTGGTTGCGACGGCGGCAACCGCATCGAGTTGCAACCTGACGATGACGGCCCCGGAAGTTCCTCCACAAGCGCTGACGGTGAGCCTGAGCACCACGTCGCAGTACACGGTGATCGGCTACAGCGGCTTTGGCGGGCGAGGCGTGCTGTGGCTGATGGCGGTGGGCAGCGGCTGGCTGCTATGGCGCAGACGAAAGAGCGCGAACATGCTGCTGCGGTCGGGCCTGGCGGTGGCGCTGCTGGCGGCGATCGGCCTGGCGATGACTGGGTGCTCGGGCAAACTGCCGACGCAGAATCCCGCATACACGGGGCCGGGCACCTACACCGTCACCGTGAAGGCGACCGACGGCTTTCTAGTCCATTCCGCGACGTACACACTGACCGTCACCGCGAACTAGACGACACCCTGCACGGAGCGCGCTGGCGCCGCCCGGGATTGCGCGCGGTCAGATTTGCAATTTCCGATCCTGTGACGGACAATCTCGCGTGGCCTGTTCGGCCACTTTGGGAGTTCCGAAAACGGGTTCGGACGCGGCGATGTGGGTCCGCGGAGTTTGCCAGGAAAATCCTTGCAGCAAAGGCAACGGGGGGTTATGAGAACAGCTATGCAATACCTGCGCTCGGTGTGTTTTGGATTCCTATTGATGGGTGCGATGCTGGCGGCGGCGGCACATGCCCAGGAGCCGCTGGAGCAACAGATCGGGCCGCCGCCCCCCGCGAACCAGCCAGGGCTGCTGTTCTACCTCTCCGGCGATAACAGCTTCACTGCCGATTACGCCGCGGGCGGCGTCCCTGAACCGAACTACCAGTCCGATGTGAAGATCCTTCCGGGCGGGGCGAAGGGCGGGTACATCCAGGCTGGGAACAACCAGCTGCTTTCCTACTGGGCGCCGGGCAACATCTATGCGCAGCGCGGGACGCTGTCGTTCTACTGGCGGTCGCGCGATCCGGTGGACGAGACCGAGTTCCCGATCTTCCGGGTGGGTTACGCCGACCACTCGAGCTGGGACCAGGTGTGGCTGCGGATCGATTACAACGGGCACGGCTTCGACGCGTTTGTTACCGACGTGAACCTGGGGCGCACGCGGGTGTCGTACACCATGCCGGACTTTCCCAAGCCGGACCAGTGGGTGCATCTGACGCTGACCTGGGATGAGACCACGTGCATCCGGTTCTACGTGGACGGCAAGCTGGCGGCAGAGAAGGCGGCCACCGGCATGTTCGATGCGGCGTTGGACCAGTTTGGGCCGCACTCCCGCATTATCGGGCCGACGGGCGTAGAGAGCACGTACAGCTACGACCGCGGCGGAGACATCGACGAGCTGCGCATTTACGACCGGGCGCTCTCCGATGACAATGTCGCGACCCTGGCGAAGGGCGATACGCCACAGACGATCCCTGCACTGAAGCTTAGTCCGGCGAATTCAGACGCGATGAAGGAGTGGTGGTTTCATTACGGCTGGAACCGCCCAGGCGATATTCCGACGCCGCTGACGACTGCATCCACGGTGGTGCGCAAGGTGCAGATCAACGACGCGTACGACATAGGTCGCTGGTGGTTTCGGGGGATGGACGGGATTCGCGAAACGACCTGGCCGGGAGTGTATAACCGCTCGCGGCTGGTGGGGCGATGGGATTACATCCAGTTGCCGGATTGGGATTGCTATGCGATCTCAGGCAAGACGATTACGTTCATCATGCCGAACGAGCCGTGGAACCACCTGGAATTCAGCGGCGGCGCGTTCGGAAAGATGGACTTGCTGACGCCGGACGTCTCCGAGGACCAGGTGCGCCGGGCGGGGCTGGACGGGACCGTGCTGCCTGCGAAGACACTGTTCGAGCGGCCTAGCGGGCAGGAGACGACCTTCCACGATTACGCCACGCCGATGACAGGCGGGAAGCTGCGGTTCACGAATGTGGAGCAGGAGACTCCGATTGGCGAGTTTTCCGCGTATTACGTTCACCCCGGGAATCCGCCGGAGGGGATGGTTCAGTTGAGGTACCGGCTGACCACCAACGGGTCGCTCGATGCCAATCCAAGCCTGATACCTTTGGTCAACTTCATTCACGATCGGTATCCAGCGGGGGAACGCTCCGTGATATCGGGCACGCCGGGGGCAGCCGTGGGGAATAGCACCAGCCGCCGCGGAGGCGCGCTGACGCGGCCCGCGGCCAATACGGATGCCGCCGCAGGCATGCCGATTGTGCACATTCTTATCCCGGCCGATTTTCGCGGACTGCCGGCGAATACGACCCATGTGCCTTCGTATACCTGGGACGACCTGTATGCGGGCCTGGATGGCATTGCCGTCGATCTGCCCGCGCTGAACGTAGCGCCGACCCATGGCGAATACGTGGCAATGAACATCGAAGTGCGCGATCCGCTGTGGCCGATGCGCGACATGCTGAACTTCACCTTCTCCGTGAAGCCTGGGGAAGCGCACACGTTGTGGCTGGATACGCGGGACCGCATACTGCCGAATGACAAGAGCCTGCTGATCACGATCGCCTCGGCGAGCGCTGGGTTCAATGCGGATTTGCTGGAGGGCGCCACGGTGCGGCTGATCTTCAAGCCGTATCAGGACGCTGTTCCGGAGCACGTTGCCGACCGGCTGGCGCAGGTGCGCGACAACTTCTCCAACATGACGGAAGAGCACGTCAACAGCCGCCACCTGAATACATACAACCGCTTTTACGCGGACATTACGGATTTGTTGCGGGTGGACCCGAACAACGACCTGGGCCGCAAGTACTGGCACGAATGGAACCCGGAGACGGTTACTCCCGATTACACGCCGCCGACCGTGCCCGCCGGGGTGCCGGCGTGGGCGTACCTGCAGGCCAAGGACGTGGACTACTTCAAGCGCATCGCGGACTTTTTCATCGATAAACGGCAGGCATGGGATGGCGAATTCGGCGGCGGCCTAGGCGACGACAGCGACTTTACCAACCTGTTTCCGTCACTGGCCATGATGGGCACCGAGCCGGAGAAATTGAAGAACTCACTCTCCAGAGAACTGCAGGCAATGTACGAAAACAAGATGTGGGACAACGGACTGGCAACCGGGCAGTATGACGAACTGCACTCCTACGAGGACGGACTCAATGTTCTGGGCCAGTCGATGATGATGGACTTCGGCAATCCGCAGGACATCGAGCGCGCGATGCTGACGGCCAAACGGCTGGAGTGGCTGACCGGCGTGAATGCAGCCGGACACCGCCATATACGGTCGGCCTACTTCAGCGGGTCGAAGATGGCGGCGGGCGGCGTGTGGGGATGGACCAAGGCGCGAGGCTACATGGACTTTCATCCGGCGCTGGACCTGGTGCTGTTCAACGGCGCTCCGGAGACGCGCAAGATGGTGCTTGAGACAGTGGATGGCATGCTGGCGCACCGGAAACAGGAGCCGGACGGCAGATGGGTGACGCGGACGGACATCAACTTCAAGACGGATGAAGACCTGCCCGGCGGCGACAGCACACCGGATTTCATGTTCTGGGCGGCGTATCGCTGGACCGGCGACAAGAAGTATGTGCAGCCGTTTATGGATGCAGGCCCGTCATCGCTGGCGTATATCAGTTCCGACGCGCTGGACACACTGAACCTGCGCGACGCGTGGGGCAAACAGGTGCTGGCAGCCGCGGGACCTGCTTCGACAACCAAGCTGGCCATCACGGCGGCACAATCCACGTCGGGATCGGCCGAGACCTTTGCGTGGCAGGTGAGCGGAGATACGAAGTACCTGGACCGGCTGTACTCCGCGCAACTGGAGACGGAATCGAACCGGGAGTGGATCAATACGGAAGGCAGCCTGTGGATCGATCGCGTGACCGACTCGGCAGGTCCCATGTTCGTGAACACCGAACTGCAGCGCGCGCGCTTTGGCGGCGTGGCGCTGGTGCGCAACCATATCTATCCGGGCAATGCGGTGAGCTGGCGATTTGCGGCGCCGGCCACTCCGAGCAGCGTTGGCATTCTGATCCCGGAGGCCACGCCGGACCATATGAAGATCATCGTGTACAACCTGGATGCAGTGCCGGTAGCCGCGACGATGACGGGCTGGGAGATCGATCCGGGCAAGTGGGAGATCACCCAGGGGACGCGCGGGGATGCCGATACGGACCCGCTGCAGAACGCGACCACGCGTACCGAGGAGTTCGAACGCAGCCGCAGCCTGGAGGTCACCTTTGCCGCGCACACCACGACGGTGCTCGAGCTGAAGCTGGTGGACAAGGGCGTGCCGTACTGGTCGCGGCCGGACCTGGGTATCAGCGCCGACGACATCAAGGTGGAAGGCAACCGCATGAAGGTAACGGTGCACAGCCTGGGCTCGGTTGACGCACCCGCGGCCAAGGTGGTGCTGCGCGATCGCGACGGCAAGGTGCTGGCGAGCGCGAATGCGCCGCCGCTGAAAGCGCCTCTGGACCTGTTGCCGAAGACCGAGGTAGTCGCCCTGCCGCTGGCGGCCGGCGCCGACTGGAAAGGCGGAAGCGTTACCATCGAAATGAGCGGGAAGTTGCCGGAGATCACGCAAAGCAACAACCGCGTGCTGCTGTCGAACGAATCCGGCCCGCCTCGTGTCGCGTCGATGCCCAGCATCGCACCGCCCGAAAAACACTAGCAAAGGCACAACTATGTCAGCGAATGCGATTCAAGTGATCCCTTCCAATGCGGAAGGAATGTCCACGCCGGAGCCGGGACTGCGCCGCCAGGTGATGTCCTACAGCCCCGCCATGATGATGGTGCGGCATACGATGCAGAAGGGCTGGGTGGGCGCGCGCCACAGCCACCCTCACGAGCAGATGGTGTACATCGTCAGCGGCGGCATTCGTTTCGAGCATCCGGGCGGAGTGTTCGAGGCGAAACCCGGCGACTGCTTTCTGGTCCCCGGCGGCGTCGAACACCAGGCTTCCGCGCTGGCGGACTCCGAGGTGCTCGACATCTTTACGCCGATGCGCGAGGACTACGCCGGGGCTTAGCGAGGGTTGAAAGACTCCGGGCGATGAAGGAAGGCCCGGGCGCAAAAGCCCTATTTGAAGCGATGATTTGGAGAAATGGTCGGGGCGAGAGGATTCGAACCTCCGACCCCCTGGTCCCGAAACAGCCACCGATGTGCTAACTTGTTGATTCGTTTAGGTCGGTAGTG
>PLUT01000034.1 GCA_003162875.1 Granulicella sp. | reverse complement strand
CGAATTTCAACAAGTTCCTAAACGTGCCGTCTTTGGCTTTGAAGAAGTTGATAGCCGTTCCTTCGCCAATTGAAGCCCTGTAATAAGTAGCTTGTATGACCTTTGCCCACAATCTACGTTCGGCCCTGCAACTCGCTAAGTGATCCGTCGTAATCGTGGGTTTGGTGAAGTGGACTCGCATTGCTTGGATATTCCTGTAGTTGGTATAAGTTGGTTAGAAAGTTGGTATACTAAGCACTATTGTTTTCACTGAGTTGGTATGGTTGGTAGAGTTGGTATGTTTAAGTTTCTGTGTAAGCCGGGATTCTATGGCTATTAATGGCTACCAACCGCCAACCGAGTTAAGGTGTTAGGAACAAAGCAGTTGGTATCGCCAACGGCTTACCAACTTACCAACTCTCACTCCTGTAGGTTGCATATTGCCCACATTTCAGCAACCGAATTGCCCCGCGCTTTCTTGTCATGCAGCGCTATCTTGAACAGGTGTTCTGCTTTTTCAAATGTTTGGATAATATTGTCAAGCGCCATCTTGGGATTATGGGCATTCCTAAACGCAGGTTGCTTGTGCAACATGGTCTTTAGGTATTTGTAGGTGACATACCTACTATCCTTGAAATGCTTTGGGATGCCATAGTTCTTTTCAAACCGTGGGTTCCACTCTTTTGTGAGATACCGCTTCAGGCAACTCATTAGCTGGTCATGTTGCTCCACATAGGGATTAGCTTCTCCNNTCTCCCACCTTGCCAGCTTCAAACCGTCTGATGATTGTTTGGGCACTGTTGTTGGCAAACTGTTCGGCCCAATCAAACTCTAAGGCTGTAATGCAAGGGTTGTGGGGATTGGCACCAACCGCCAGCAGGGCTGCTGTCTTCATGGTTATCAGCGCTACCCGGTTGTAGGCAAGCATGTAGGGTTTGTCACGGTTAGCGTGGGCAAGCCTTCCGTATTGTTCGTCAATCGCTCTGAAGCGTGAATCAACATCGGGTGTCATTCCAACGTTGGTGACGGTGTTGGTGGTGTTGTGCCTAGAAGCGTTTGCAATCATTGTTGCAAGCTTCGTTTTGAGGGTCTGCGTTGGTTCCTTTTTTGTGGCATGGTTGGATTCGATATATCTGGTACTGCTGCATTCAATGACAGTGAACCTATTAACTAGGCCGTCGCCAATATTGTCTTCATTAAGGTGCTTTGTAGAATTCCTGTTGGGTGGAGATTCCAAGAATTGTTAAGCAAGGCGACTGGATCAGAACACCATTCTTGGAACGGTCGCTATACGCGCTTGTGCCAAGCATGTTTCCATTACCGCTTCTGCTAAACAAATCTAGCAACAGCCCGGTAAGTAACGCTTCATTGGCGCGAGAGTATTTAGAGAGAAGCTTTTGAAGGAACTTGCCAGCTTCCGGCACTAAAGAAACAAAGCATGGATTGTCACGGAGAGCGTTGATTAGGCCAGCGGCGGAAACAAGTTGTGACGGCCCCACGATCTTTTCAAGCTGTTGTGGTGCGATACCGTTGCTCTCTGCTAATGACGATAGAAGTCTACTTATCCCTTTTTCAGCATCCTCTTTACCTTGCCCTGACAGCCCCAACAGAAAGAAATATTGATTTAGACCCTGACCATTCCAGTTGTAGGTGCGGCCACAAATGCCAGCCATGAGTGCAAGGGCACCAGCGATAGCAACTTCACCATTTCGTTTGAAGGCGTTTTCATAGATGAATGTTGCAATCTCACCAGTGATGCCGGGGAGCGGCATATTCAAATAGGCCGGTTTAGATTCTTCATCAGCCGGGGCGCTGTCTATTGGAGCGTCACTGTCTAGCAAGTATGTTGGCTGATAGGCTTCAGCGGTTTGTTGCGGGGCCGGTTGTGCGTACCACGGAATACCAGTGTCCACCGTGGTTTGTGCTGGTGTTTATGTTGCCTTATTGGGATTGTCGAAAAACATCAGTCATTCCTTGAGGGGCTAAGTGTGGGCATCGTTCTGGCGTTGGCAATCTGTTCTGCGATCCATTGCCGCACTTCCCGCTCACTCCACCTAGCACCTCTGACGCCAATGGTTATTGACGAAGGAAATTGACCTTTCTTTACGAGTAAGAAGACGTGACTCCTGCAAAGAGAAGTAATTTGCATTACTTGTTCAAGCCGGAGTAAGTTGTCTGCTGTTGAAGTTGTTATTGAATTAGTCTCTATTTGCATGGCGATCACCTATGACGACGCGGAAGGGTAGCCCGCGATTTCCCGGTCGTCAAGGGTAAAGTCAAATGAATCCACGGAGGTAAATTAGCCCCGTTGTGCAGGGGGTTGAATGGAGATTCAACGGGGAAGCTCTACCCACATCTTTACTTTGGCGCGTCGTCATCACTCGGTTGATACCAAGGAACGTTCTTTGACGGGAACAGGTGTGGGCACTTCGCCAGCAAATGCGACAGAACGCGACGGGCAATCTGAATTGAACGATCCACTTCAGCATCCCATTCCGGCGCTGAAGCGGTCGCACACTGATTGGTGTTCCACTTGGCTGTGCGGATTGCCAGCACCAAACTTGCAGCGACAACCAGCGACGGCCCCAGCTTTATCCAATCCGGCTCTTGGTTGTGTCCGCCAACCTGCATCAAAAGAGTATAGGCGAAAATATGGCGAAAGCAGTAGGGCAACGCCGAATTCAACAGCAAACTTGGCTATTGACGTGAAAAGCCAGATTCAACAGGCACATTCGAGCGGGGCCATGTGAGCATGACACCCGGCAGGCCCTTGGATTGAAATTTTGACTTTATTTTGACTTTATTGGCATTTCCGCGCCCAAATTCTAGGTGCAGAGAATGCCAATAAGTTGTTTAGAATGTTTATGGTGAGAGCGGTGGGGCTCGAACCCACGACCAACGCCTTAAAAGGGCGATGCTCTACCAACTGAGCTACGCTCTCGGACCACACTCCAAAGGTAGCATATTGGGGCGGCGCTTGAACCCTTTGAACCCGAGCCGGACTGGCTGAAGAAGTCGGGCTCGCAGCGGAGCTGTCAAAAAAACTGGGCCGCGCGGCACTCCGGGATGGGAGTGGATGCCGGAGCGGAGACGAGGAAATCGGCGGAGTCACTCCGACCAAAGTCAGTTGTGCCGTCACACTTAAGTCGCACGGCGAACCGATTGACTCGGGCCAAGGGCAAAAGTACCCTCATATCAATCGCATGGAAGACTTTGCCTGGGTGAAGTCCCTGCAATCGAAGACCCTATCGCAGCCGGGGAATTGCAGCGCGGCACAGGGGCGAAAATGGGGCAAGAATGGGCTCACGCGGCGCCGAATTAGACGACCACTCGACCTCCGATAGTACGCCGGAGGACGTGGCCGTCCTTTACTCCTGGGCGCACCTGCAAGGGGCAAAGTACCGCGACTACTCGGCTTCCCGCCGGGAGCATCGGGCGCAGGTCCGCTATCGCGCGGCCAAGGCGTTACTGGAGCGTGAATTGAAGGCGCAGTCGGAGGCAGAGCTATCCGCCGAAGAGGCAGAGCGTGAGGCCTTCAAGGCGGAAGCCGTTGCCCGCTCCCAGACGGACCACAACAGCCAGGCGGCGCGGCTCGCGTCGCTGCGCAACGCCGAAGCGGCGACGCGGAAGGCCGTCTCGGAACGCGTGGAAGCCGCGCACAGGACTGAGGCAGCGGCCCGCGCCACGGTGCTTGCCCTGCGCGAGGAACGCGAGATTGCGGAGGCCCGCGCATCGGCCCAACAGCAAGCCATGATCTACACGGATTCGGAATTGCGAAGACGTCAGTTGGCGGGTCCTCAGCCACACCTCTCGCTGGGTGGGGCAAGTGGAAATTTGAGCGCAGGGCCGGTCGAGTTGGACAGCGAAGGGCTGGATCAGTCCACGTTGGCGCAGCCAGTCCAACCTGGTTCGGAGCCGGCCTTTGCGGGAGTTCCCCATCTGGGCCTGGAGTTTGCGCAAGAGGCGCGCCTGTTCGATGCTGAGACGGGCCCCAGCGTGATGGAGTGGCCGCTGGTTCGCAGGGCTCAGGGAGAGTCGCCGCGATCGGACTTCTCTACGGAAGGCGTTGAGGTCGGCGTCGAAGCGGACCTGGAACAGACGAGTCCGGCGTGGCTCTACACTGCAATGGCGCGTCCGCGAACCCCGGTGGCGGGGACCTTGCCGGCGCTGGGCCTCGAACCGCTGGCAGGGGACACGCTACAGGACTCGCGGGAGCGGGTTGCGGCGCGATGGTTCGCGCTGAAGGGTGTTTTTGAGCAATCCGGGCCGGAGTTCCCGGCCCTTCCGCCGGCGCGTCCGGGAGAGGTGCGGACCCCGGTGCTGGCAGTGTTTTCGCTGGCAGGAGGGGTGGGCAAGACCAGCCTGGTGGCGACACTGGGGCGCGCGCTCTCCGCACAAGGCGAGAGTGTGGTGCTGACCGACACGACTGCGCATGGCCTGCTGCCGTTTTACTTTGGCGCGCGCGAGCTTCGCGCCGGCGTGGTGCGAGCCTTTCCGCCGCCTGCGGACAAGGCCGGCCAGCCGATTTCGCTGGTCATCTACGACGCCGCGGCAAGCATTGCCGAAGAGCTGCACCAGAATGTGCTGACCGAGGAGATTCTCCGCAACGGTTCGGGAAACCATCGTCTGCTGCTGGATCTGTCTTCGGGTTCGAGCTGGCTGGTCCACCGGATGGTTAATCTGCGTCCGACGGTGCTGGTTCCGATAACGCCGGATATGAACTCCGTCATCAGCCTGCAGGCAGTGGAGAGGGTGTTTCGCGGCATCGTGGACTCCGCCGGCCGGCCTCTGCTGCCTTATTACCTGCTGAATCAGTTCGACGCGGCGCTGCCGCTTCACCTGGACGTTCGCGAAGTCTTCCGGCGCAAGCTGGGAGATCGGCTTCTGCCGTTCGCCATTCGCCACTCTCCGGCGGTCAGCGAGGCGCTGGCCGCAGGAATGACCGTGGTGGATTACGCGCCGTCCGAGGCGGTGGCGCAGGATTTCCTCGCGGTCGCGGCGTGGCTGAAGACCCTGTCGCCGCCCGCCAGGGACGGACTTCGCGGCCTGCGCTGGGGGGAGCGGTGAAACGGTCGCCTCTCTGGCGGGAGTTCGAATCCGGAGACGGCATACTGGTGCGGGTCCTCCGGTTCTCAATCCTTGCGGGCGGCGTTCTGTTCCTCGGCTTTGCGGGAACGCTCTCGATGAGCTGGCAGCACCAATACTTCCTTGCGCTGCTCACGCTGGCCATCGCCATATGGATGAACCACGGGTCCAGGTCTCACCTGGTGACGTTGACACTGGTGCTGCTGTCGGCGTATTCGACGTTCCGCTACGGCTTTTGGCGCGTCTCCACCGTGATTGCGTTCTTGCGCGACCCGGCAGCGAACTGGAGCCTGCTGGACGCGGTCTTCGTCTGTCTGCTGCTGCTGGCGGAGGGCTTTGCCTTTATGGTGCTGGCCCTCGGCTATATGCAGGTGCTGTGGCCGCTGCGGCGCTCGCCAGTGCCGCTTCCGGACGACCCGGACGACTGGCCGGCGGTGGATCTGCTGATTCCCACCTACTCTGAGCCGCTCAGCGTGGCTCGCTGCACGGCGCTGGCCGCGATGAACATCGACTGGCCGGCGGACAAGCTGCATGTCTACATCCTCGACGACGGCCGGCGGGAGGAGTTCCGGGCGTTCGCCGAAGAGGCGGGCATCGGATACATCTCGCGGCAGGACAACCGCAATGCCAAGGCAGGAAACATCAATCACGCGCTGGAGCAGCTGGATTCGCCGTTTGTCGCGCTGTTCGACTGCGACCACGTGCCGACGCGCAGCTTTCTGCAAGTGACCATGGGCTGGATGCTGCGCGACCCGAAGCTGGCAGTGCTGCAGACGCCGCATCATTTCTATTCGCCCGACCCGTTCGAGCGGAATCTGGACCAATTCCACAGGACCCCGGGCGAGGACGAGCTCTTCTACGGCGTGGTTCAGGATGGGAACGATTTCTGGAACGCGACCTGCTTCTGCGGCTCGTGCGCCGTGCTGCGGAGGAGCGCGCTGGACCAGGTGGGCGGCCTGGCGGTGGAGACCGTGACCGAGGATGCGCACACTTCGCTGCGCATGCAGATGCGCGGCTGGAACACCGCATACATCAACATTCCACAGGCGGCGGGACTGGCAACCGAGCGGCTGAGCGCGCATGTGCGGCAGCGCATCCGCTGGGCGCGAGGCATGGTGCAGATTCTGCGCATCGAGAACCCGCTGCTGGCGCGCGGCCTGAAGCCGGCGCAGCGGCTGTGCTACTTCAACGCGATGGCGCATTTCCTGTTTGCGCTGCCGCGGCTCATCTTCCTGACCGCGCCGCTCATCTACCTGGTCTTCGGCATGACCAGCATCCCCGGATTCTGGGCGGCGATTGTGGCGTATGCGCTGCCCCACCTGGTGCTGGCGAACCTGACCACCTCGCGCATCCAGGGCGAGCACCGGCACTCTTTCTGGGACCAGATCTACGAGACGGTGCTGGCGCCGCACATTCTTCTGCCCACGCTGCTGGCAATGATCAGCCCGCGGCGGGGAGGCTACAACGTGACCCCCAAGGGCGGCGTGGTGGAAAAGCCATTCTTCGACGCGCGCATTGCCCGGCCGTTCCTGCTGCTGCTGGCATTCAATCTCTTCGGCGTGCTGTGCGCGATTCCCCGAGCAGTGCAGTTTCCCACGTGGGCGGTGCCGGCGTGGCTCAGCTTTGTCAACTGGCCGGCGCAGATCTATAGCGGCAATCAATGGGGAATTATTGCGGTCAACGTGCTGTGGGCGCTGTTCAATATGGCCATTCTGGGGGTTGCCACGGCGGTCGCGTCGGAGAGCCAGCAGCGCCGCCAGACCGTGCGCGTGACCATGGCGGTGCCGTCGGATGTAATTCTCGGCGACGGCTCCATGATTCAGGGCATTACCGCCGATCTCTCCGGCGGCGGCGTTCGCACCCGGGTGGACCACGCCGTGAAAGTCGCGGTGGGCGATCAAATCAAGTTCGTCTTCCCGCTGCTGGATGGGACCGCGACCCTGCCGGCAA
Source organism: Granulicella sp. (assembly GCA_003162875.1). GTDB lineage: Bacteria > Acidobacteriota > Terriglobia > Terriglobales > Acidobacteriaceae > Edaphobacter. The sequence goes on along the minus strand of PLUT01000034.1, from coordinate 449 downwards.
CCATCATTGGCATGGACGGCAGCGAACTGCGCGCGCGCTTCAATCCGCTGAGTCTGCAGGAAGACGAGGCGTTGACGATGCTGCTGTATTCGCGCGCGGACGCCTGGCTGAACCAGGACAAGTCGCCTGAGACCGACCGCCCGCTGCGCAGCATGGGCCGGATTTTGAAGCTGTCGCTGCGCGGCCTGGCGATGACCGTGGGTGGATTGAGGAGCAGGAAAAGTGCGGCCAAGGGAACGCTGGCGGCGAGTGTTGCTCCCGTCGTTCTGCTGGCAATGCTTGCGGGACTCTGGCCGCGGGACGCGCGGGCGGCGCAGGCCGCGGGTGCAGCTACTACCGGTGCGGCCGCAACGCCGTCGGCAAAAGCGCCGGTCAGCCTTGCGGCGGCTACGGCGGGCGGCTCCGGACAACCGGCGACGGCAGGGACATTCGACAACGTCTTCACGCTG
>PLUT01000107.1 GCA_003162875.1 Granulicella sp. | reverse complement strand
GAAACGGCGTCGATGAAATAGAGTCCGGTACCCGTGAGGGTGCAGGGCGTGGGTTGGGAACCGGTCGATGAGACGAGCCCGACAGGCTTGTCCGGCGTATTTGGTGGTACGGAAGATGCGGTGCTCTTAGAGGCAGACTCTGGGGTTGCCGGGCCGGCGGACCCNNCCGCGCGGGCGTCTGAAGCCGTATCAGTCGAAGGCGAACCTGCGGCAGGTGTAGCTGGGCCTTCAGCGTCAGTCGGCGCAGACCGGTTCGTCGATGGAGCAGAGACTGAGGGTGCTGGGGCCGGGCAAGTGAGGGCTGTGAGCGTAGGCAGACGGACGAGCGTGGCGAGCGGGAGCCAGTCGCCAGCAGTTTCATCGGGTGCGACCGCGCGCAGGCGGAGGGGACCGAAAGCGGAGGGTCCAAACGCCCTCAGCGGTTGGAGAACCGCCAGGATGGTCTGCGGGTCCTCGAGGATGAACGAAGCATTGGAATCGGAAACGCTGAGTGTGGTGTGGAGTGAGTCGTCGGGACTGGCGATCTCGATCTCACCCTTGCGGGGAAATGGTTGGGCGGATCTCACCGAGAACATGAGCGCGTCGGTAACCGGCAGGTCGTTCTGGCCGGCGAGCTTGATGCTGAATTGAGTCTTCGGCATCGCCTCTGATGGCACGTCCGCCTTTGCGATAAGGGCGACCGAGGGTCGTGCTGCCTCGACGACGATAGGGATCGCGAGAGTGCGGTCGTCTTTCAGGGTGACCTGGGCGGTAAGTCTGTCGCCGACGGGTAATGTGGGTTTCGGTGCTCCCACAGGGAGTGTCAGGCTCAACTCGGAGTTGCTGCCGGCCGTTGAGCCTGAAGGGTCCGTTGTCTGCAAGGCGGGTTTGAAGGTCAGGCCGTCGAAATCGATGTGGCGAACCTGGTCGAGACTAGTACCAATGAGGGTTGCTGAAGTGTCTCCCGCGTGCAAGTGGAGGGCATCGAGCTTGGCCGGTTCCGAGTAGGAGACGAGACGAACGGTGGCGGGTTTTGGGTCGCCGAACTGGCGGATAGCGAGGTTCAACGCACCGGAATCGTGGGCGGCAAGATCCAGCGCGACCTCGACCGTATCCGGCTGGTTGCCCGGCTTCCATGTCTCCGGCTCTTGCTTGCCGGATGCGGTGTAGAGCGTGATGCTCTGGACGCATGCGGTGCCGGTTGCACTCAGAAGGACAGAGTGGTTTCTGCCCGCAATCAGCGGGTCGCCGCCAACGAGCTTCCAGCCTTGCCCGGGCGAGTTTTCGAGAGGCACGGTCGGGCCGGTAAAGGGATCGAACCCCCAGAATCCCTGGACAGTGCCCGTGAGCTCGGGTCCGCCCATAGCATCGGCCGCGGGCGGCTTGTCTGTGTTGGCCGGCGCCGGCAATTCGGCCACCGTAGTCAGAGCACCTGCGCTGGAGGGTAAAGTTGGCAGTGAGACTTTGGCCAGCGAGAGGACGCGACGCTTGGGAGTCGGAGCGAGTACCAAGCCCCCGTGGAACGCGTCGGCCGTGAGCGGGATATCCTGCGGCTGCGCGGAGGCGCGTTTGGCGTCGGCTGGGTAATTCAGGTGCAGCACAAGATCGTGCGCGAAGCCGGTGGAGAAGACCAGAGGGGCGCCCTCAACTGGCAGCACAACTCCGGGCCTCTGCAGGCACGTGGCCAACTTGGGATCGGCAGAGCGCAGCGGCGGGGGAATAGTCTGCTGGATGGATGGCAGGCCAATGACGATCACCGACTTGGGATTATGGAACGACGGTGCCGTGTTCAGGCGCAGGTTGAGCGACTGCTGCTGCGGTAGGGCGATCGCCGGAATGTACTGGTACTGCGCCGTGTGCAGGGAGCCCATAATGTGCACCAGGTCGACGACGGTGCCGACATAGGCCGAATAGATTCCGGCGCCCGCGAGTTGCGTGGCCGAGGCGGTGCTGATGAGGCCTGCGCTGTTGCCGCCGGTTAGGGCGTCGATGATCGACTGACCGTGACCGTCGTCGAGCAATGTCTGATTGCCGGACTGAGTGAGGCAGGTGTACTGCTGGTCGGGCGGAAGGTTGACGCAATCACCATTGGGCTTAAGCGCGAGCGTGGCGGCGATGAGCTTGGAGTGCTCCAGTAGTTGCTTGGGGTCGGCGACTTCGGCGGAGGAAAGCTCGCGCATGGACGAGATGTATTTCTCGATGCGAGCCTGCTCAAAGCCGGCAGCCGCAAGGTCTTGCGAGGCACGGACGAAGATTCCCGGGCGTCCCTGGACGGCCGAGCGCAACGTGGTGAAGTCGCCGCCGGTGACCGGTGCGAGGAAGAGCACGGCTTGCTGAGCCTCGCCGGGCACCGTCACTTCGACGCCCTCCTCGCGGACTTTTTTGTCCCAGGTTTCGATCCGGACGAACCAGTTGTCGGGTGGCGGATTGGTGGTTCCGCGCAGGAAAGCCAGGACCATCAGATAATGGACCGATTGCGTGGCGGGAAGGTCGGGGTGCAGCCAGAGCCGGTCGCCGGGTTGCAAGTTAGGGACGGACGAGATTGGCAGCGTGACTCCGGCGCGGGTGACGTGGACTTCGATTCTGGGGCCGATGAGGTCGAATCGGGCGTTGTCATCCCCGTGGGCAGGCATAACTCCCCCGAAGGCGATCAGAACCGCGCCAAGCGCCATGGCGAAGCTCAGGCGCGCACAACGGTGGCGGGCTACTATCCCGGGAGTAGAAGTTGCGATGTGTGGCTTCAGACAGCGAAATTTGACCATTCTATGTATGTTAGACGCTCGCCGCCGCCGCGCGGCACCAGAGGGTGTGCTGCACGGCCCTGAGCCAAATCCGCCCCGGGGTATCCTATGTGTGGA
>PLUT01000097.1 GCA_003162875.1 Granulicella sp. | reverse complement strand
CGGTGACCAGCACCATGCCGTAAGGCTCCTTGATGTAGCGGCGGAAGCGTTCGAGGTCTTCGGGCGCAAAGCCAACGACATCGAGCGAGAGCTTCTTGAACTTCTCCGACATCGACTCTTTGTCCAGAACACGCAGCACGGCGTTTTCGCCATGCACGGTGGGCATGATGGAGACGCGGAAGTCGATGAGCCGTCCCTTGTAGCGCACGCGGAAGCGGCCGTCCTGCGGCACGCGGCGCTCGGCAATGTCCAACTCGCTCATGACCTTGATGCGGGAGAGAATCGTCTGGTGATGCTCGCGCGCGATGGGCGCCATTGCCTGCTGGAGGACGCCGTCGATGCGGTACTTCACCATCAGGCAGTCGTCGCAGGTCTCGAGGTGAATGTCGGATGCGCGGCGCTCCAGCGCGGTGAAGATCGTCGTGTCCACCAGGCGAATGATGGGCGAGATGTCGTCCTCGCCGGTGAGCCGCTCGATGGAGATGTTCTCGTCCGAGCTGTCGTCGCCGGAGAGCACGTCGAAGGCCAGGCCCTCGCTTGCCTCATCCAGCACGCGCTGCGACTGCTCGGTTTTTTTCAGCAGGTCGGTGATCTGCGAGATGGTGGCGACGCGGATGACCAGACGCTGGCCCAGCAGACCGGAGATCTCGTCCAGCATCATCAGCTTCGACGGGTCGCTTACCGCAATCGCCAGCCGCCCCTCCAGTTGCTCCAGCGGCACAAAGTTGTACCGGAACATCATGTCCACCGGCACGGTCTTGAACAGCTCATGCGAAATCTTGAAGTTCTTCAGGTCGACGAACTCCGCGTGATACCGCCGCGCCAGCGTCTGCGCGCGCTCCACCTCGCTCATCCCCATCTCGCTCACACTGAGCGGCACTGCAACTGGTGTAGCCATAGGTTTTCAATAACTCCTGTGTATTTGTAAGACTCGCCTCAACTCCGTCCGTCACCGCTAAATCGACCCAGCTTTAGAATCCCTGGCAAGTCTCAGCGCTGGTGCTCTGCGGCAAGCTGTGGCCTGATAGCCTCATCCACCGGCTCGATGCGCACCATGGGGCGCCCGCCCTTCAGAACCTGGAACGTGACTCCCGCCGTCTCGACTTCGTCGAGAATTTGGTCACACATCGCCGGAACATCCTCATAATCGACCAGTTTCACCAATGCACCTCACACAATCACCCCTACAGTGTAAGCTGCGCCCACCGGAGTTTACTCACTCTCCAGGGCAGTTCCCTTGTTTGCCATCCCCGCCGAAATCTGCTTTGCCCCATCCCATTCTCGGTCTACACTGATTCCGCCGCGCAAACCACTGCGTTGGCATCCTTCGGATCAACCACCACCCAAGCGGTAGCAAAGGCCGCTTTACGATTCCGCAAGGAATCTGCCTCTGAGAGAGCCCTAATGCGCGTTTGCAAGCTGTCCCTCCCCTCCTCTGCCCTGATCCTCAGCGCCATCTCCCTCTGCTGCCCATATCTCTCCGCCCAAACCCCGCCCGCCGCGCCGCCAACCCCTCCCACGGTCCGCGTCTACTCCCGCGAAGTGGTCGTCGACATCAACGTCACCGACGCCCAGGGCAAACCGGTTCACGACCTCACCCAGGCCGACTTCGCCGTAAAAGAAGACGGCAGACCCATCTACCCGCGCAGCTTCCGCGAGCACCGCTCCGACCAGCAGGACGCGGATGCCCCCGCGCCCGCACCGGCTCTCGCGCCCAACACCTTCGCCAACGACGGTCCCCCGGCGGCCGCGCTGCCGCTGGACATGCTGCTGCTCGACGCCACGGACACGCCCATTGCCACCCAGGCCGTCGTCCGCCAGCGCATGGCCGAATTCGTCGACAAACTCGCTCCCGGCACCCGCTTCGCGGTTTTCGGCCTCTCACCCACCGGCACGCTCACGCTGGTCCAGGGATTCACCTCCGACCGCGACCTGCTCAAGAAGGCTCTCAAGAGCCACAAGCTCGACCTGAGCATCACGCCGCTTGAGGACTTTGGCCAGGATCCGACCGACGTCGCTGCGCTCCCGCCAGCCACCGGCGCCCCTGCGCCAAGGAGCACCGCCGCCCTGCTCGCGCAGAGTCAGCAGGTGGACCTCAACCTGGAGTGCAACCACGCCGCCGCCCGCGCGGCCTACGCGGAATCAGCCCTCACCCAGATCGCCCGCTTCACCTCCGGCATGCCCGGCCGCAAGAACCTCATCTGGTTCACCGGCGCCTTCTCCCCCCGCATGCGCGACAAGCAGGGCAGCCTCTGCTACGACTCCGGACCGGACATGCGGTTGGCCGTCGGCCTGCTCGACCACTCCCACGTCGCGGTCTACCCCGTCGACCCTCGCGCCCTCGACGCACTCGCCAGGAACGATCCCACCGCCTACCCCGTCCGGATATCCGTCTTTGAACACGAAACCATGGACAGCATCGCCGAGGGCACCGGCGGAAAGGCCTTCTACAACACCAACGACCTCGCCGGCGCGGCCCTTCAGGCCATTGACGCCGGCTCCAACTACTACGCCCTCAGCTACTCGCCCACCTACTTGAACGACGACACACGCCGCCACAACATCAACGTCGCGGTCGACAAGCCCGGCCTCACTCTCCTCTACATGACGGCCTACCACGCGGTCCCGCCCGGCGAAACCACCGCCAGCTCCAAGCAGGTCGACAAGGCAACGCCGCTGCAGTCCGCCATGATGCGCGGCACGCTCGAGCCCAGCGAGATTCTCTTCCACGTCGGCATCGGCTCGGGCGCTGCCACCGAGTCCGCCCTGCTCCCCAACAACGCCGCCGACCCCAAGGTGATGAAGCCGCCTTACCGGCATCTCACGCTCTCTTACCTCATCGACCTCAACGGAATCCAGTTCGATCCCTCGCCCGACGGCAACTACCACGGCCAGTTTGAATACGCCGTCAACGTCTACAACTCCGCCGACGGCCGTCTGCTCAACTCCAGCGCTCTCGCCGCCAAACCCAGCCTGCCTCCCGCTGCCTATCAGTCCATGCTCGCCAGCGGCGCCAAGCTCCGCCAGGAGATCGACGTCCCCGCCACCGGCGAATACATCCTCCGCGTCGGCGTCCACGACCTCACCAGCGACCGCGTCGGCGCCATCGAAATCCCCACCTCCGCCATCCACCCATAACCACCAAACCCGGGTGCCCCACATCAGCGGCAGCTTCATCGCCGCTGACGTGGGGTCATTCCCATTTGTTTGTCACTCCCGCGGAACATCTGCTTCAATCCTCCCTGGGCCCTCGGAGCAGCAAACCATGCGCCTCAAACCGGCCCTCACGCCGCTTCTCCTCATCCTCACGACATTGGGTGCCCCACATCTCGATTCTGAGATGTGGGTTTACGCCCAATCCCCGCAGCCCACCATCACCGCCCCAACCCTCAAGGTCTACGCCCGCGAAACCGTCGTCGACGTCACCGTCACTGACGCCAAGGGCAATCCCGTCACCGGCCTCAGCCAGACCATCAAGATGCCGCTCACCAGCGCCCAGTACCGGCAGTTCATCCGGAGCCCCTACCAGTTCACCCAGCAGCTCGACCTGCCCTCCGGCCAACTCTTCCTCCGCATCGGCGTCCTCGACCCCCCCTCCGGCAAACTCGGCACCCTCGAAATCCCCCTCGCCGTCCCCAAAAAGTAACTCGGTTTGGCTTTCCAGCTCAAATCGGATCGCAGGTTTGCAACCCGCCGCCCTTCCCTCCGCATCAACCAATCAGCCAAGGGAATCTCCTCGCCATACTCCAGAAAAGAGGCCTGCCATGAGCGCGTTTTCCACCCCAGGTTCCATTCCGCTCTCGCCCCGAAGCCCCCATGCTTTCGGCTGGTCCCTTACCATTGCTATTCTCATCATCCTCGCCGGTTTCTTCTCTATCCTTCTTCCCCTGGTCTCCGGCATTGCCATCGCTCTCATGGTCGGCTGGTTCTTCGTTCTCGTCGGTACCCTCCACTTCCTCTTCGCCTGGAAGACGCACACCACAGGCGGCATCCTTTGGGAGGTGCTGCTCGGCATCCTCTATCTGCTGGGCGGCCTCTTCCTCTTCTTTCATCCCATCGCCGGGCTCGCATCCCTTACCCTGTTCATCGGCGCCTACTTCCTCATCAAAGGCGTCGTCCAGATCATCCACTTCTTCCAACTCCAGCCCCGGCACGGCTCCGGGTGGCTGCTCTTCGACGGCCTCATCGATTTCATCCTGACCCTGCTCATCTGGTGGAGCTGGCCCCAAAGTTCCACCTGGGTCGCCGGTACCCTCTTCGGCATCAGCCTGCTCTTCTCCGGCTTCTCCCGCCTGATGCTCACGCTGACCGCGCGCCGCGTTCTCACCGCCGCGACAGCATGAAACACTCCCAAGGCCCACCGAGTTTCTCCCCCACCCCCCAGTGGTCGCGGAGCTAAAGATGCGAGATGAAGGACGTCCTCGCAACTCATTCGCCGTGTCCGCTCTCAGGATCGGCATCCTTGCACTCCGGCAGGCTCAGGGAAATGTGGACACGGAGGTTGTGAGGAACGAAGGCCAGCGCCTTATCGCCGAATTGAGCCGTGAATTGGCTCTGGGCGTCCAGCAGATCGACAGCAAGATCGCCGGGAGTCTGAAGTTGTACTTTGATCCCAAAAGCGGTCACCTCACAGAACGGGTTGAACGGCTCGTCCGCAAGGACGGCGATCTGGAGACCGTATTGCGCCAGCAGATCGGCGATGGGGAGAGCTCCGAACTTGCGAGAACGCTTGCCCGTCGCATCGGCGAAAGCAGCCCTCTGATGCGTCGCCTCGATCCGGAGGGCGCTGCCCGGTACAGAGCCGATGTATGCCGTTTCAACTCCAACGGATTCGCTTGAAGTACGCACTGATCTCTGCTGCCGCCCGGTCGGGGTGCCACCGTTGCCCACGAAACTCGTTTCCGGTGAAAAACGAACGGACGGGGAACGATGCGCGGGACAGATCGCGGGGCGTGTTAGGCTTGGTGGGTTCCACGATCATCCTCTCTGGAAAAACGATTTTGCGATGCTGGCCGAGAGGATGAGGAGGCTGGAAGTGACCATCCGCATGCGGCTTCCGTTGTCCCTGCTTGTCTCGCTTGCCTTCACCGTTGTACCCGCCCTTGCGCAACAGACGCGGTATCCGTTTAACGATCCAAACCTGCCAGCGGATAAGCGCATTGACAACCTGCTGTCACTGATGACGGTGGATGAAAAGATCGGCGTGCTGGGGACGCAGACGGGGGTGCCTCGTCTGGGTGTGCCGAACATCGGCAGCTCCGAGGGAATTCATGGTGTGGTGCAGCGCGAGGCGCGTTTCGGGCGCGAGCCGATCGCTACGACTCAGTTCCCGCAGCCGCCGGGGATGGGAGAATCGTGGGATCCGGAGCTGGTGCGGCAGGCGGCCGGCGTGGAGGGCTATGAGGCGCGGTTCATCACGCAGACGCCGAAGTACAACCGGCAAATCCTGATGGTGTGGGGACCGCAGTCGGATCTGGACCGCGATCCGCGGTGGGGGAGGAGCGAAGAGGTTTACGGCGAGGATCCGTTCTTCAACGGGACGATGGCCGTGGCGTTCACCCGAGGGCTGCAGAGCAATGATCCCAAGTACTGGCAGGCTGCGGCGCTACTGAAGCATTTCCTGGCGAACGAGAACGAGAATTATCGGACGAGTTCCTCGTCGGACTTCGACCAGCGGCTATTCTGGGAGTACTACTCGGTTCCCTTCCGCATGGCGTTTCTGGAAGGCGGCGCGAAGGCTGTGATGGCCTCGTACAACGCGTGGAACGGCACGCCGATGGCGGTGAATCCGATCCTGAAGAGCTTCGTGCGCGACCAGTGGGGCGTGGATGTGCTTTCGACCGATGGCGGGGCGGTGCAGCTGCTGGTGGATCCGCGGCATACCTATCCCAACCAGGAAGCGGCGGTCGTGGCATGCATCAAGAACGGGATTAATCAGTTTCTGGGCGGTTACAAGGATGAAGTGAAAGCCGCGCTGAAGGATGGATCGCTCACGGAGGCGGATCTGGATGCCGTGCTGCATTACAAGTTCCAGATTGCGATCAAGTTGGGGCTGCTCGACCCGCCGGACCTGGTGCCGTACACGAAGATCAAGGACGAGCCGGAGCCGTGGAACACGGATCGGGATCGCGATGTGTCGCGGGAGATGGCGCTCGAGTCGGTCGTGCTGCTGAAGAATGAGAATGATTTTCTGCCGCTGGACAAGGCGAAGATAAAGTCGATTGCCGTGATTGGGCCGCTGGCCGATGTGGTGCACTGGGACTGGTACGGAGGGACGCCGCCTTATACGGTGACGCCGCTGCAGGCGATCAGGGATGAGGTTGGGCCGAATGTGAAGGTGAACTACGCGGCCGATGACACCCAGAACGGCGAGGCGGACGCAATCAAGGCAGCACGGCAGTCGGATGTTGCGGTGGTTGTGGTGGGGAACAATCCAACGTGCGGCGATGAGGCGCACGAATGGGTGAACACACCGGATGGAGGCAATACTCTTCCCTGCAGCGTGGGGAGCGATGGGCGCGAGGGGCGCGACCGAGAGAGCATCAATCTGGAGCAGGAGCAGCTGATCAAGCAGATTTACTACGTGAATCCGAAGACAGTGGTGATGCTGATCGCGAGCTTCCCTTATGCGATCAACTGGACCGAAGCGAATGTGCCGGCGATCCTGACGATGGCGCAGTCGGCGCAGGATGAGGGGACGGCGCTGGCGAAGGTGCTGTTCGGGAAGTACAACCCGGGCGGGCATCTGGTGGAGACGTGGCCGAAGTCGGCGGATCAGTTGCCGGCGCGCATGGACTACAACATCCGGGACGGTTATACCTACATGTATTTCAAAGGCGAGCCGCTATATCCGTTTGGATTTGGGCTGAGCTATACGACGTTCAAATTTTCGAATTTGAAGACGGCTTCGCCTCGCGTTGCGAAGGCCGGGACGGTGCAGGTGACCGTGGATGTGACCAACACGGGTAGCCGCGCCGGGGATGAGGTGGTCCAGCTCTATGTGAAACATCTCGGGTCGAAGCTCGAGCGGCCGCGCGAGGAGTTGGAGGGGTTCCGGCGGCTGAGCATCGAACCGGGGCAGACGAAGACGGCGGAGATTGCGCTGTCGGCTTCGCAGCTGGCGTACTGGGATCAGAAATTGGGCCATTTCCGCGTGGAGACGGAGCCGGTGAGCCTGATGGTCGGGGATTCTTCGGCGGACCTGCCGTTGAGCACGACCGTGCACGTCGAGTGAGGGCGTGGCGATCCTGCATTGAGGGCCCGCTCGATCAGGCGGCGGACCACTTACCCTCTCTCGACGCGCTACTTGGCGATTTGGCGTCAACTGACGAGAATCCTCGTCAATCTTCAAATCTTCGCCCGCACTATAGGAATCGTCTCGATGCGGCGCTAGAGCAACTCCGGTTCGTCGGCGTGCGGAAGCGTTCGGTCGGGAATTATTGCCCTTCGTCGCAAAGAAGATGCATCTCTTAGCTGCCTGCGGGACACTGCGCACTGAGAGGTATCACACCAATGATCAGCAGAATGATCCTGCATTCCGTTTTGATTTGGGCCACATATGGCCTGACTGTCCAACCGCTGCTTGCCCAATCCACCTCAGTGCCAACCTCTACCGCACAGACCTGGGACCTGCCGCGCGGGACGATTGTAAAGGATGCCGGTCCTCGCACTTACCGGTTCACCGTGGATTACGACACTGCCAACCGTACCGGCGACGTGGTTCACCGCCAGCGCGTAACCGGAGACTACACGCGTGGGCTTGCGAATGGTGAAGTTGAGTGGAAGAACGTTGGCATCGCCGAGGTAGACGGCGCCACAGTTCCTTTCCCCGCGGCGCAGAAGCGCGACTTCATCGAAGGGTTCCACTATCCGGTTGGCTCTCCTGACACCATGAAGCCGGATTTCTTCAAATCGTTTCCCCCGACAGCAGTCCAGGAGCGTAACCTGATTTGGGATACGAGCATGATGGAGTCGTTCGGCCAGAGTTTCTTCGATCAGCTCAAGCTGAATGTACCGCTTCACATCTCCGCTAACCAGGATGTAAACATGCCCGGCGTGGGCACTTTCCATAGTCGCGATATGGTGCTCGAATGGGTCGGCCGCTCCGAAAGAAACGGCCAGGATTGCGTTCTGATCGACTACCGTGCATTCTTCAATCCCGTTGAGATTGCCAACGGCGGCGTAACCATTCAGGGACGCAGCGATTTCTGGGGAGAGATCTGGGTGTCGCTGGCGACGAAGCAAATCGAGTACGCCACGATCTATGAGGAGGTCTCCGGTGAGATGAAACTGCTCGGTCGGGACACGCCGCAGCTTCTCAGCGTCTTCCGCATCGGCACGCTGGAACCGCTAAGCGCGAAGAATTCAGGCGGCGCACGATGACAACGGGGACAGTTCCTTTCAAGCACCGATGGTTATTCTCCTTGTTGTGGACCAATGTGGCTGTGGCGCTGGTGGATCTGGTCGTGTTTGTGGGTGGTCCCGCTCGCTCCACCCGCGACCTATTGCAAAGCCTGGCTTTCACATTTGTTTACGCGAATCTGACCAGTTTTTTTGCGCTTTTGATCCTGGGTTGGCTCATTGAGAGACTGGCTCTCCGCGGGGTCCCGCCATGGAAGGTTGTGATTCCTGGCATCCTGGTGTTCACCACAGGGGGCTGCCTCCTGGCGCAATCGCTCCTGGCGGCAGCCGGCTTTTCGGGTTCGCAGCATTTTTGGCTCGACTACTATCGCACGCTGCGCTTCGCGGTGCCGCTGGCGCTGGTTTTCGGTCTCGGCGCCATGACGCATGCAACGCTGCTTGCCCGTGTGCAGATGATGGAGCGGGAGCTGCATGAAAAGCAGATCGCCGGGGAGCGATCGCGAAAACTTGCGGCAGAGACTCGCCTGCGATCGCTCGAATCGTGGATTCATCCTCACTTTCTATTCAACACTCTGAACTCGATAAGCGCGCTCATCGCCATCGATCCCGCCCGCGCCGACCAGATTGTGGGCCGCCTGGCGATTCTGCTGCGAGCCTCTCTCGATACGAGTGCCAATTCGCTGATCCCCTTGCATCAGGAGATCGCGATGGTAGAAAGCTACCTGGACATCGAGCGGGTGCGCCTGGGCGACAAGCTGCGCGCGCGGGTTGAAGTGCCGGATGAGTTGAGAGAAACCAAGGTTCCGCCAATGTCGATCCAGTCGCTGGTTGAGAACGCGGTGAAACACGGAATTACTCCGCAGAGCGACGGTGGTGATCTTGTGGTGAGCGGGCGCGCCGATGCGGAGGGCATCCACATCGAGGTCGGCGATACGGGGCCGGGCTTTGAATTGGCCGACATTTGTGCCGGCCACGGACTCGACAAGCTGGTGCAGCGCCTCGATACGTTATTCGGCGACCGGGCAAGGCTCAACGTCACCCGGCGAGACGCTTATTCTGTGGTGGAGATGATCCTCCCGCGCCCATGAAACTGCGTGTCTATCTCGTGGATGATGAGCCGCTGGCGCTCGGACGCCTGCGTCGCTTGCTTGAGAACACGGGGCGGGTGGAAGTGATGGGCTTGACGACCAAGCCCGAGGAAGCCGTGGCAGCGCTGTCCGCGAATCCGCCCGACTTGTGCTTTCTCGATATCCAGATGCCGCGGCTGAATGGCTTTGAAGTTCTGGCGCGGTTGCCGAGCCAGCCGGTTGTGGTTTTCACCACAGCCTACAACCAGTACGCGCTGCAGGCGTTCGGCGAAAATGCAGTCGACTACTTACTGAAGCCGGTGGAAGCCGAGACGCTCGAACGCGCTTTGAGTAAGGTGGAGCGGTTGCGCAACGCGGGACTTTCGGCGCAACCAGATCTGCACGCTCTGCTCCGCCAGATCACGGACTCGCTGCGCGGCATCAAGGTTGAGTTTCCCAGCCGGATTGCATCGCGCCTCGGGGATCGTCTTTGGTTCCTCGATCTTGATCGCGTGAGTCATTTCTACGCCGAAGACAAGCTCACCTATGCGGTCTCAGAGGGAAGGGCCTACTTTATCGACCATGCCATCGCTGAACTGGAGCGAAAACTGGATCCGAGTCAGTTTGCCCGCATCCACCGCAGCACGCTGGTGAATCTGGCGTGGATCAAGGAGGTCTCGTCGCTGCCCGGCGGAGCTCTCAATGTTCGCCTGAAGGATGCCAAGAATACAGACCTGACCGTCGCTCGCGACCGCGCCCGCGAGTTCAAAGCGCGGGCAGGTTTCTAGAGAACGCTGCGCACCCCGCAGGCCGCAATGCGGGCAGGAATTTCGATCTCGAGCGATTGACGGGCAACCGGGAGATCAGATCCTCATCTGACGCTAACACCCCGAGGCGCTAATCCAGCCCATCTGGAGTTCAAATTGCTCGGGTGCTCCGCCCCCTGGTTCGAAGCCAGCGATTCGCTCAGCTTCGACATGGTTCAGAATGGCGTTCAATCAGCTCAGCTCTTGGCCGCGCCATTGGAACGCGCGGTGCGCGTCTTCGTTCGTGAGCGCAAGATGGGCAGCCGACGCGCCGCCCCGGTAGATTCGCGCACCATCAGTTCCGGCTCAAACGTCACCATCTCAGGATATGCCTCGTGGGGAAACTGGATCCGGTGCAGCAGCATCTGCGCCGCAGTTTCTCCCATCCGGTGCAGAGGCTGTCTCACAGTCGTCAAGCTGGGCGTGTGGTACATGGCACTCGCAATGTCGTCGAAGCCGACCACTGAGAAGTCCTGCGGGCAGGAAAAGCCGGCGTCCGCCAGGGCTCGCACCGCGCCTATTGCCGCAATATCGTTGAAGCAAAAGATCGCGGTGAAGTCCTGCGTCCTCTTCAAAAGGTCACGCACTATCGGGTACCCAAGCTCCGGCGACCACGAATTCTTTTCCAGATACATGCAGAGCTCCGGGACGATCATTATGCCCATCTTCCGCGCAATCGCCGCGATACTCTCCCAACGCGTCTCCGAATCCAGCGCATGGCGCTGGCCTTTCATGAACGCGATTCTCCGATGGCCCAGTTCATACAGATGCTTCAATGCTAGAGTTGCCGAGCGGTCGTGGTCCAGGACCACATTGGTGACGCCGGACATGCGCCGATGCCCGGAAATCGACACCACCGGCTGGTTCACCGGCTCGTTCAAAGAAGTATTGACCAGCAGAAACCCATCGACAGAACGCTTCAGTAACAACCTCGGAATTTCATCGATAAGGTCCGCCCTGCCTTGGTGGCAAACCACATAATGCAGGTAGCCCGACTGCATCAGAGACTGCTCCACGCCGTTCATCACCATTGTGAAGTAGCCTTCGCTGAACTCCGGCACGATCACACCGATCGTAAAGGTCTGCCGGGTTCGCAGGGAGCGGGCGATTGTGTTCGGCCGGTAGTCCAATTTCTTGGCAGCCGCCAGCACCCGTTCGCGCGTAGTCAGCGCAATCGATTTAGCGCCGGGGGCGTTATTCATGACCAGCGATATCGTCGCCGGCGAGAGATCGAGATACTCTGCCAGCACCTTCAGNNCTGACGATGCCCGGGAACAGGCAAATCGAGCCGCACCCGGTCTCCATTGCCGGTCGTATTGCTCGCCGCCGGCTTCCATCCGGTCCCCGCAGCGGTGCGCGTCATAGCCATATTTCAATTCACTTTCGGGATGACAATATCGGTCACGGTATGCGCCAGTAGAGTCAGCGTAAAGTTGTTGCCCCGGGCGGATTCGGAGCCATTGCCAACACCCGCGATCACACAAAACCTCGCAACCTAACCGCCTTTGTCGCGATTCGCAGCATCGTCGAAGGCAGCTTAGGCCCCGGCCAGTCTTCCGTGTACGCTTCCACTACAATTGTTCCCGGAGTTCGGGTCGCTTGCACGATCGCCTGCGCCAGTCCATTGAACAGGCTCCGCCTCGGCTCCTTGTCCGATTCCTGGCAGTTGGGATCGCCATTGCCGACACCGATCAGCGCACCCTCGCCGCTGACCTTGAAGCTGATCTGATTGTCTGCCGTAGGCACGCTTCGCCCCGCGTCGTCCAGCACCTGGACGCCCAGCATCGCAACGTCTTCTCCGTCGGCATCGATCTCCATCCGATCCGCCGTAAGCTTGATGGTCGCCGCTTTGCCTGTCGTCTCGCGCCGCTCGGTCAACACCACCTTGCCATGCTTGCTGCCGCGCGCTTCGATCGCACCCGGCTGGTACTTGACCTTCCACTCCAGGTGGTCCAGCGGCAGGACCTTCTTGCTGCCCAGGCTCTTGCTGTTCAGGAACAACTCCACCTCGTCCAGGTTGGAGTGGACCCACACCGGCACAATCTCGCCCATGCGCTCCTCCCAGTTCCAGTGCGGGAACAGGTGCAGGATGGGATCGGCGCCCCACCACGCCTTGTAGTAGAAGTAGTTGTCCTTGGGAAAGCCGCACATATCCACGATGCCGAACTGCGAGTTGATCGACGGCCAGCCATAAGGAGTCGGCTCGCCACGATAGTCGAAGCCGGTCCACGCAAACCCTCCTGCCAGCCACGGCCGCGCTGCATAGAATTGCCACCACTCCTCGGCGAGTTCTGACCAACTCGTGTCGTTAAGGTCGTACGCGCTGACCCAGTTGCGCAGCTTGTCCGTCGAGTAGATACCGCGTGTCGACACGGTGCTCGCCGTCTCCGTGCCGATCGAAGGCTGCTTCGGATGCGCCGTGTGGTACGCATCGATGTCCTTTAGCGTGTAGTTGAATCCCTCCACATCCAGCGACTTGGCCACGCTGTTGGCGAATGGCGCGGTCGTTGCCGCCGTGCACAACCGCGTCGGATCGAGTTCATGCGTGCGCTTCACCATAGCCGCAACCACATGCTCGCCGTGCTCGCTCGATTGCAGCGGCCACTCTTCGTTACCCATCGACCACAGGATGATCGCCGGAGAGTTCCGGTAGCGCTTCACCATCAGCTCTAGTTGCGCCTGTCCTTCGGGAGTGGAACTCATCATGCGTGTCTCGCACAGCATCATCATGCCCATGCGGTCACACGCATCCACCCACTCCGGGGTCGGCATGTTGTGCGATGTGCGCACGGCATTCGACCCCATCTCCTTCAACACCGCCAGCCGAAACCATTGCAGCCGGTCCGGAACCGCTGCGCCTACGCCGGCGTGGTCCTGGTGATTGCAGGTCCCCTTGATCTTCACCGACTTTCCGTTCAGGAAGAAGCCGTTGTCCGCATCGAACAGAACGC
>PLUT01000161.1:7423-7558 GCA_003162875.1 Granulicella sp. | reverse complement strand
TCGCGGCTTGCAAACCGGATGCTGCTTCGCTTTGTGTCCCGACGGTGCATCATGCGGAGTGCGCGCGCACATTGCTGGCCGCGGGCGTCGACCTGCTGATCGAAAAGCCCGTAGCCGCGAACCTCGCCGAGGCCG
>PLUT01000161.1:0-7407 GCA_003162875.1 Granulicella sp. | reverse complement strand
TGCTGGACCTGATGATCCACGACCTGGACCTGGTATTGAGCCTCGTCGGCTCACCGGTGCGCGAGTTGCGCGCGGTGGGGCTGCCCGTGCTCTCGCGCAAGGTGGACATCGCCAACGTGCGCCTGGAGTTCGAGAACGGCTGCGTGGCCAACTTCACCGCCAGCCGCGTCAGCACCGAACGCGTCCGCAAGATGCGCTTCTTTCAGCCCCACCAGTACCTCTCGCTGGACTTCGCGAGGCAGGACCTGCTGCTGATCGACGTAACGGCTGCGGCAGGGCTCGATCTGGCGCATCTGGCCGCGCTGGCCAGTGCCGCTGCGGCAAACGGACAGCCTGCGCCGGGAATGTCGCTGCGCAAGGTCCCGGTCGATCCCGGCGAGCCGCTGCGGCTGGAGATTGAGTCGTTTGTGGATTCGGCGCGCAGGCACTCGCAGCCCGTGGTGACAGTGGAGGATGGCCGCGCCGCGTTGGCGCTGGCGCTCCAGATCAATGCTGCGATTGCGGCCCATGCGCGGCGCATGGGTCTTTGATCGTCGCGCTGGCGGGGTCGTCCATGTTGGTGAGGTGCGCGGTGGTATCGGGGATGTCGAGCTTGAACGGGTCTTCCGGCAGCGGTTGGTTGAAGGTGGTGCCCTTGGTGATGGTGATGGTCATGCCCAGCTCATCCAGCGGACGCTGAATCACGATCTTGGTGGGAAAGTTGATGTCACCGAACTTCTGGTAGCTGCTGTAAAAGGCCTGCGTGGCCACCTTGCCGTCGGCATCGTAGATGTCCTGCCGCCAGGGCAGCATGTTCATACGGTCGATGTGGACGACGTGCAAGGTGCGGGCGACCTCGCCCTGCGGTTGGGAGAGGAACTCGATGTCGTAGTCAGGGTCCTGGATCAGGTCTTTCCTCTTCTTCGGATTCTCGATGACACGGCTGTCCTGCGTCATGGAGACGACCTGGCCCGGTTCCAGTCCATGAATCAACAGCGAATCCAGAATGACCGCCGGACGCAGGCTATAGAGTCCCTTCTGCGAGCTGTTGGTCACCACATCGGACCCGACAATGGCGCAGTTCTTGGGAGGAATCAGCATCTTGAACGTCTTGCCGTCCGAAACCATGTCCAGAATCTTGCTGCCGCCTAAGGTGATGGGGAGTTGAAGCAGAACGCGAATCTGATCGGGCTTGCCGATAATGATGAATCCACTGAAGCTGATGGATTCCTTGACCTCGCCCTGTAGGCTGCCGCCGCTGCTGGTGGACATGTACACATGGAGCGTCATGCTCTGGATGGCGGCGTTGCGGTCGTCCACTTGCTTGAGCAACTGGTCGAGGGTCGAGTTGAAGACCACATCCGCCAGCCGCGTCTTCAGCACGGCACGCGTATGCACACATCCGGTGAGTGCCGGAGTCATCGCGAGCAGTCCACAGGCTACGGCTTGTTTGATCGTCATTCGCACAAACTTCTAGTATATCTGGCAGCGCGGCTGGAGGGGGCTGTTTCGCAAAAATGCTCTGCAATATGAATTAGATGCGCCCAAATAACTTGAGGTTTCGGCCCCATTTCGGACCCCCCCGCCGTGCTCTCAGCGGGCGGCCCGGCGCAGGGCGCGGGAGTGGGCCGACTGGTGCAGCGCGCGAGCGGCTTGGTGCGGAACGCGAGCGGCCTGGTGCCGGGCGTGAGCATGTACGGGCTCGTGCTGGACGCTAATGGGAGCGCCCTGGTGCAGCGCGCGGCGGTAGGCTTCCACCTGCTGAGTGTGTTCCTTCAGCGTGGCGGAGAAGCGGCTGTGGCCCTCGGCGTCGGCCACAAAGTACAGAAAGTCGGTGCGCGCCGGTGCCAGCGCCGCCTTCAGCGCGGCCACGCCGGGGTTCGAGATCGGCCCCGGAGGCAGCCCGGCGCGGCGATAGGTGTTATATGGCGACGCAGATTGCAGGTCCGAGGCGTAGATCGCGCCGCGATAGCTCCCTTCCAGTTGCGCCGCGTAGATCACACTGGGATCGGTGGCCAGCGGCATCCCCTGGGCCAGGCGGTTGACGAAGACTCCGGTGACGAGGGGCCGCTCGGAGTCCTGACTGACCTCCTTTTCCACCAGCGAGGCAAGAATAACGGTGCGGGCAACGCTCCCTGAAGCGTCGGGCGTCAGTCCAAGCTGGGCCGCAACCTGGCGGAAGCGGCGCACCATCGCCGCCAGCATCTGCGGCGGGGTGGCGTGGCGGCCGAAGCGGTAGGTGTCCGGGAAAAGATAGCCCTCCAGCGATGTGGCGTTGGGGTCGAGGTCGGCGATCAGCCCGGTCTGCCTTCGTTCGGCAGCCAGAAACGCCTCGCGCGAACCGAGCCCGGCGGCTTCCACCGCCTGCGCGATCTCGAAGATGTTGTAGCCCTCGGGAATCGTCACCGGAATCGTGTACACATCGCCACGAACCATGCGCGCATACACCACGCTTGCCGTCGCGGGCTGGTTGAAGCGGTACTCCCCGGCGATCAGCTTGCCGCGCTTGACCACGCGCAGCAGGTCGAAGGCGTAGCGGCTGCGCAACACTCCCGCCTCTTCCAGTTGCGCGGCGATGGCCTTGGTCCCCGTGCCCGGTGCGATGTCGACGTAGGTTGCAGCCTCGTCGGACGTGCCCGCGGCCGGGCCGATGGGCGCGTAGAACGCCCAGGCCGCCAAAGCAGCCACCACCAGCGCGAGGAGCAACAGGAATGTGAGGTACTTCAAGCCGGGCCTTTCCTCCATGGATTGCGTGGGCAATCGTTCTGCTTCATCCGTCTTGAAGCATTTTACGGTGCCGCGGGGTGTGTCGCTGATCTACGCGCATGCGCCGTCGCCCTCCATGCTGCGCCTCGTCCTCGCCAACTAAACGGATCTCCGGGCTCATGCATGGTAGTTTGCTGCGAAAGATCGTTGCGAACACGGATCGATGGTCTCGTCGATCATTGCGCCCGCGGTCATGGTGGGTAACATTTTGTAATAAAGTGTCACTTCCGCTATGACCATTTGTTACATTTTTGCTGCGCTGTTCCTGGGCGTGAGGCATAAGCTCAAGAGAGCGAGAGATAAGAGTGGAAGAGATTCTCATCTCTGCGCTGTGTAAATGATTGTGAGGGGACCATCCAATGAAGAAACTGCTCTGTGCCTGCGCCGCTCTGATAATGGCGTTCACTACTGTATCCGCGTTTGCCGCTACAGATGTTACCGGAACCTGGACGGCAGAAATGAAAGACGCCGATGGCGGCAATGGCTTCCAGATTTCATTCGCGTTCAAGCAGGTTGGCACTACGCTCACCGGCACGCTCCAAGGTTCGCAGGGCGAGCCAATGGCCATTAGCGAAGGCAAGGTGGATGGCGACAAGATTTCGTTCAAGGTTGTCATCCAGGGCGGCATGACCATCATGCATGAAGGCACTATCGTCGCGAGCCCGGACGGCAACAGCGCCGGTGACACGATCAAGCTGACCTCCAAGACGGACCAGGGCGACTTCCCGGGCGGCGAGTTGACGCTCAAGCGGGCGAAATAGAGGCGGCACTCACGGCATTCGTGTGGCTTAGCGTGGTGCTGAGAAAGTCGATGCAGCGCGGAAAAGCGTACCTCAGGGGCTAAAGCCCTGTTGATTCTGCGGCATTTTATGGCACGGCTGAAGCCGTGCCCTTAACGAAAAGCGCTTTTTCAGCGGCGTCTTAAGGCATCTTTGTGCGGATGAGCGCCTCGATCTTGGTCCACACCGACGGGTCGTTCTCGATCTCGATGTGGGTGCGCATGAACATTCGCGCAAACCACGGGAAGTCGGCGCAGGAGATGGGGTGGTCGCGATAACTGGACTCGAAGTTGCCCAGGATGGTGGTGTGCGCCGGGTCCATCGCCGCGATCGAACTGCGGCCATGAACCAGGCCGCGGGTCTGGTAGAAGTTGACCGCCTCGCGCACGTTCGGCGGGATGCTGCCGTCGTCCTCGTTCGACTTCTCCACGCTGTCGATCTGGATGGTCAGCAACACCGGAATGCGCAGTTGGTCCAGCCGCCGGGCCAGCGTCACCGCCTCTGAAGCTCCCCAGCTATGGCCATAGATAACGATCCGCGCCGCGCTCTTTTCCTGCGGGTTCGGCTGCCCATTGCCGCTTGCGTCCAGCAGGTGAAGCACGGTCTCGAGGGCATTCTGGCCGTCGTGGTTGGCAAACACCGCGGCGTGCAGGCGCAGCGGATAGCGCTGCTGCAAGTCGCGCGCCACCAGCGCTTCGCGGTGGACGAGGTTGCCGGCGCGGACGTTGCCACCCATGAATCCAATCACGATCAGCCGGCTGGGCACAACCCCAACCTGGCCTCCTGCCTGGGGCAGGAGCGTCGCGGTCAGCAGCAACACGGGCAGCGCGTGGAGCAGTCGCATCGGAGTCACAGCGACGCCCGGGCCAGCCCAGGGAAATCTCGCTTACACGACAGTACGCCAGCGGAGACACGTTTGCCCAATTCCGTTCGACCCCACGCCCTGATCGCGTCTGATTCGGTTGGGAGCGAAAACCCGGGACGCCGGATGCTTTAGACTCACGACTGAAGCAGCGGGGTCAGCAGCGGATGAAGATTATCGTAGCCATTAAGCAGGTGCCGGAGCGGAATGCGCAAATCGTCGTCGCGAACGACGGCAAGGGCATCGACGAGCGCGACCTGGCCTACGGGATGAACGAGCCCGACGCCTACGCGCTGGAAGAGGCGCTGCAACTGAAGGAGAAGCATGGCGGCGAGGTGATCGCCCTGAGCGCCGGGCCGGAGCGCGTCGCCGCTACGCTGCGCGAGGCGCTGGCCAAGGGCGCCGACCGCGCCATCCACATCCAGACGGACTCCGGCACGCTCGGCTCGCGCGACACCCTTTCGCTGGCCCGGTTGCTGGCCGACGCCATCCGCCCGGAGTCGCCCGACCTGGTCCTGACCGGCCTGCAGTCCGACGACCTGGGCCTGGGCCAGACCGGCGTAGTGCTGGCCGAACTGCTGGGCATCCCCCACTCCACGCTGATCCTGCACGTGGAAAAGACCGACACTGGCCTCAGGGTAAAGCGCGAGCTCGAAGACGGATGGTTTCAGCAGGTCGAGATGCCGCTGCCTGCGCTGCTGACCATCCAGTCCGGCGGCAACAAGCTGCGCTACGCCACGCTGATGGGCATCAAGAAGGCCAGGACCAAGGAGACGCGCACGGTGGAGGCAGCCGCGCCCACGGCTGCACCGGACCTCTCACTCACCCGCGTTTACCTGCCGGAGAAGCAGAAGCGCACCCAAATGCTGAAGGGCACGCCCGCGGAGATTGCGGCGCAGTTGGTGGAGAAGCTGCGATCGGAAGTGAGGGTGCTATGAGCGACACCTATGACCCGGGAAACGACCTCCTCCCCGAAGACATCACATCGCCGGACGAGTTAGAAAACCTGATGACTACCATCAACACCGTCTACATCGACAAACTGAACAAGTCCGTCCTGGTCGTCGCCGAACAGCGTCAGGGGCGGATCAGCAGTCAAAGCCTCGAAGCGATCGCAGCCGGTCAGAAGCTGGCCACATCGCTGGGAGACGAGTGTTCCGTCGCAATCCTCGGCGCGCAGGGCGGCAACCCGGCGGGTGAACTGACGCGCTACAAACTCAATTTCGTCTTTGCCATCCAGCATGGTCTGCTGGAGCATTACACCGCCGATGCATACATCGCTGCCCTCCAGCAACTCATCCGCAAGCGCGTCTTCGCGTACGTAATTTTTCCCCACACCTATCAGGTCCGGGACTTCGCCCCCGCCCTCGCCACGCGCTTCGGTCAGGTCCTGATCTCCGACGTCATAGCGATCCATGCAGGCTCCGATGGCGCACCGACCTTCGTCCGCCAGCTCTTCCAGGGCAAGCTCAATGCCGACTATCGCCTCACGCCGCAGCCCGCGTCCGCCCCCTGCTTCGTTTCCATCCAGGCCGGAGCCTTTCGCGCGTCCGACCTCGTCGAGGGCAAAGCCAGCTTCGATACCTTCGTCCCCGCACTGGCCGCCGACCAGATCCGCACGATCCCCGGCGACCCGTTCCGCGAGTCGGCTCACACCGTCGACCTGAGCAGCGCGGCGGTGATCGTTTCCGTCGGCCGCGGCATCCGCGAGCGAGAGAACATCCCGCTGGTGCAGGCGCTGGCAGATGCGCTGGGCGCGGAACTGGCCGCCTCGCGCCCCATCTGCGNNCGTCATCGCCATCAACAAGGACGAAAACGCGCCCATCTTTGAGGTGGCCGACTACGGCGTCGCGGGCGATCTCTTCGAGATTGTTCCCGCGCTCACGAAGGCCATCCAGGCGGCCAAGAGCTAGGCGGCGACGCATCGCGGCGGGTAGACGAAGAGATGACTGCAATTATTTTTGCGGATGATTGCTTCCAGGAGAGTTCTGCGCAGTAACAACCGGACTATTGCGAACCTTGAACCAATAAATGAAGTACGGGAGTGGTGCAAAGAGACAACTACACACGAACCATTTGTTGAAGTGACGTCCCCGCTTCTGTGCCATGGTCGCCACTGAAAATGGCAGCAGAACAAACAAAGCCCATAGGTATATCCACCCCACGATCATTCTCGGGCGAAGGTATTCATAATATGGGTGGACGTTCATGAGGGAGCCATAGACAGAGGTAATTGCGATAAACCATACAACCACGAGAGCTTTGCCGATAGATCCGGCATTTGTCCAACCCGTCCGCAGCCAGAGCGCTATTTTCAAGGTTTAAGCCGTTCTTCGGTGTGCCGGCGCCACCCGCCGGGGCGATGCCTGGATGCAGCGCACCATGTCCACCACGGTGACCAGCGGCGAGTCCAGTTGGCCCGGGAGATACTCGCGCCCCATCTCGGAGAGCAGATCGCGCACGGTGGTCTTGACCTCGTTCTCATCCAGGCCGAGGTCGCGGTCGAGGTCGTCCGTGGGCAGGATGGGGAAGGCGCCCCGCTGGCGCTCCTGCAGGTAACGGTAGGTCGAGGCGGCAATGTCGGGGTCGAATCCGTAGGGTGCCAGGCCTTCGACGAAGGTCTCCTGGGTGCGTCCGGAACGGTCGCGGGCCAGCGAAGATCGCCGGCTCTTCGCCGAAAGGTAGACCAGCGCGAAGCCCATGAGAATGGCGAAGCCGACGAAAAACAGCGGCACGATCTGATCACCAAGCCATTGCTGGAGTGCAGTCAACATAAGAGCTTACCTGGACGCAATTCCGCGACGAGGGAGGGGCCAATCTCCGACCCCAGCGACGTAAACCTTTCGCCGGGACCGCGGATTCCTGCTGCACGCCGTTCAGCGCCAAGCGGTTAGGCCGCCGGAACCCTGATTTGTCCGGCAGACGCAACTCTTTGGCCGCTGAAACTTACTATACTCAGTTCAGCGCAATTCGCGGCGCTGGATCACGCCGAAGTTGTAGCCGGTCAGCTTCTTCTTGATA
>PLUT01000130.1 GCA_003162875.1 Granulicella sp. | reverse complement strand
ACTGGATCGCAGCCTCTACGCGCTGGACTCGACCACCATCGATCTCTGCTTGTCGCTGTTTCCCTGGGCGAAGTTTCGCAAGCAGAAGGCTGCCATCAAAATGCACTCGCTGCTCGATCTGCATGGGAATATCCCAGTGTTTATCCATGTTTCCGACGGCAAGATGCACGATGTCAACATGCTCGACCGGATCGAACCCGAGGCCGGAGCCTTCTATGTCATGGACCACGCCTATATCGATTTTGACCGGCTCTACCAGTTCACGCTCGGCTCTGCCTTCTTCGTGACGCGCAGCAAAAGCAACATCCTGCTCGAACGCAGCACCTGCCCGGTAGACAGAAGCACGGGCGTGCACTCGGATCAAACGGTGATTCTTATCTCGTTCGAGTCGGCCTCGGCGTACCCAGAGAAGCTGCGCCGCGTCACCTATTGCGATGCCAAAACCGGCAAGCGGCTGAAGTTTTTGACCAACAACTTCACCCTTCCCGCGCTCACCATCGCACAGATCTACATTTACACAGTTCCGACCGAACCGCAAAGATGTCCCTTTAAGGGCTCTTTCATCCAGTCCTTAAGCCATACCTGTTCGCGCCCGCTGAAGACCCACAGGTGAGCTTGCTTTGCCATCGTCGTATTGACACTCTGCACAAAAGCATCCTCTGCCTCCAGCACTTCAATTTTTGTGTCTCGCGTTTTTTTTACACGTGAATTGTCATTGCGATGACGCTTGTGTACCGCATCGGAGAGCCAGTTGCGGTGCTTCATCTCCAGTATGGCCAGGCAGACGGTCCCTTGGAGACGCCAATCTTAGAGTGCTCCTAGTTGCATAACGTAATACGGCAGACCTGGCTGTCGCGTAACAGACCTTGGTAATTGGAGCTGCATCCTCGATCCGCATCGTGAGTGCCGTAATCGACGTTGGCGGTGATGGCGTCGTTGACGGCGAGGTTGTTGACGAAGTCGATCAGAGGCTCGACGGTTTCGCCGATGTTGGCGGGCTCGGCGGTGACATAGAACTTTTCGGGATTTTCGTTGAGGGTGAAGTTAGAGGAGTAGTGCGGGGCGAGATCGTGGTTCCAGATACCCTGCTCGTTGCGGGGGGCGCCGCCGCCGGGGCGAGAGGCGGCGATGAGTTCATAGCGGGCGTATTGGTAGGCGAAGGCGTTCTTGTCCGGGCTCTCGCCGTTGACGGAGACCCAGAGGCGGCGGAAGAGGCCGCGGTAGTCGGCGAGGTGCTCGTCAAGCAGCGACTGGTAGCTACGGGGGACAGCTTTGGTGAGGTAGCTACGGGCGATGACGCCGGGGTCCTTCCCCTGGGTGGCAGGGTCGTGATCGAAGCCGTTGAAGCTGGTGGCGGCGGAGATGATAAGAATTGCCTCATCGGCATTCGTAACGGAGAGGGTGTTGCCTTCTCCGGATGCAATGTGTCCGCCTTTTGCGGTGACGTGAAGAATAGCCTCGAGGGAGGTCCCTTTGCCCGGGGCCCATTCAATGGCTGCATTGACGACCGGCCCGGAGATGTGGATTGGGGCGCGGCCGGTGACGGCGATCTCGTTGGCAGAGACCGTGGTGTGGCCGTAGTGCTGCTGAGTGTCGAGCCCGGCCGTGAAGGTGAGCGCGCCGGGATGGTCGGCGGTGAGGCGGAGGACGATGACCTGGGCGGGGTAGCTTACGAACATCTCGTGGGTGAAGGTGGTGGGCTGGCCGTCCGGCCCGGCGGCGGTGTAGCGGGTGGTGACGGTCGCACAATCGAGGTCGAGGGTGTTGGTGTAGTTGGTGTACGCATCGTGGCCGGGAAAGGTGAGGTGCAGGTCGGCGAGCGGCTCGTAGAACTGGGTGTTGGGGCCTTCCATGCCGCGGACGAGCTGGTCGGCTTTGACGTAGTCCGGGACTTCGAGCGCGGTGCGGGTTGCGAGCAAGGCTTCGTGATGAGCGGGCGAATCAAAGTGCTCGGGGCCTGGGCCGGACCAGAGGGTAGTGTCGTTGAGGGGAATGGTCTCAGCTGCCGGCACACCGAAAACCTTAGCGCCAAGGCGACCGTTGCCGATGGGGAAGGCGTTGCCGAAGTTACGGGCATCGTTGGACGTGGGCGCAGTGTTGACGAGCTTGAGGGTGTCCCATGCGCCCGGTTTCGGGTGTATTTTTCTATCGATATCCTGGCTCCTGCAGCACGGTGTGAGACAGCAGGCGAACAAGATCAGGAAGGCAGGCGATTGTTTGATCCACATGATTGGAGGCTCCACGTCAAGTGGTAGCAGATTGCGGTGGAGAAAGTCGATCTGCGAAAGGCGTGAGCGGCCGCGTGCGGTGGGAGGCTGATCGGGAGCGAAACGGAGATGTCCTGGCAGGCCGCGGCGAACACTGGCGCGAGTAATTGGTCAGCCATTGCCTGGGACGAGCACCTCTCCGGGTTGCGCACCCGCCGAAGATTGCCTGTGCCAGCATGACCGTGTACGACCAGTCAGCTCCTACTGCGCTTTGCCGATCATCAGAATGGTAAATGAACCGGGTACCGTAGAACCCTGCGGGGGACGCCCGCCCGGGGACGGCGCGGCAGCGGTCGCAGGTGCAGGTCCACGCTCTTGCGACATCGTGAATAGGTGACCTGTCTTGCGATCGAATGCTATCGTGCGGGCCCCGTTCATGGTCTGGAGGTTCTGCTCAACCTCAAAGCTGGTTGGGCTCTTCTCTTTCACAATGGTCATCGTGCCATTTCCCTGGGTGCTGAATGCCTCCATGGTTGCGGGATTGAAGGCTGCTCCGTCCGAGCCGCCGGCAAGCGGAAGGTTCGCAAGGATCTTGCCATCGCTTGCGCTCATCACCACCATCATCGGCTGCTGCGTCGCCGGATTGCCCGACCGGCTGCACGCTGCGAACAGGATCCCGTTCTTGGCATCGAGCGCCAAGCCGTTGCAGCCGCCCTTGTCGACGAAAGAGTAGTGCGCAACCGCCTTCATCGTCTTAACGTCGACGGCGGTCACGCCGCCCGCGGCATCCTGCATCACGACATACAGCATGCCCTTGCCGTCGCCGACGCCCTGCTCCGGCGTTCCGCCCAGGTCAACCGTGCCGAGAACAGTGCCGTCCTTGGCATCGATCACAGTGGCATCCTTGGTCAGATGGCTGAAAACGTAGACGCGCTCGTTGAAGGGGTCGAAATAGATCCCGTCGGGCCGCGCTGCGCCGACGTCGATGCTCTTTATCAACGTCATCGTCTTGTTATCGAACATGGAGACCTTCGGATGATCGCTGGTGAAACCGTGATTGGTCTTTGAATCCACCGCTGTGCCATTGCCGCCGATGCCGGAGATCTCGCCAGCAGGTTTCAGCGTGTCGAGGTCAAAGATCGCCAGGCGTTCAGGAATTCCGGCGACCTCGGGTGTGGTGTCGGTGGCTGGAACCGCACGGGTGGCCCCCCGCGGTATGTAGAGTCTGCGACCGTCCGCGTCGGCATAGATGTAGTCCCAGCCACCCTCTCCGCCCACGCGGGCGGTCATGAGAACTTTGTATGGGCCAGCTTCCTGAGCTACGGCTAGTGGCGCGGCAACCGTCAAAATCGCTGCGATTAGAACATGGACAAGGCGCATGAAGTGATCTCCGATCAGCAGAAGTATAGGCGGTTGAAGGTTATGGCAAGCTTAAGATTCGAAGAGGATTAGTCGCAATGAATCGGGGGCCAATGGAAATATCTAGTCTTGATTGCCCGAGTATCGGATGGCTGTAATTTCGTAACCAATTACCAAACCTACCCAGCGGATACGAAGATATTTATGTGGCGCTGAAGACTACGGTCACCGTCGTGCCCTCACCGGTCTTGCTCGCAACGCGGGTGCTGGCACCGGCTCTGTCCGCGATTGACTTGCAAATGGCAAGACCCAGCCCGGTGCCGCCCGTGTTATGGGAGCGCGAACTGTCCTCGCGGTAGAACCGCTCGAAGATGTGCGGGGGTGTCTCCTTGCCGATACCACTGCCGTAATCCGGCTGGCTGTGCTGAATCGCGTTGAGGACGATATTCGAGATCAACACTTCTGCCCGTTCCGGCGAGAGCCGAACCATCATCTCCGGCGGGCAATCACACAGGAGTTCCAACTGCCGCTTCTCGACGATGGGCTGCAACTGCAGCAACACGGCCTTCGCTGCGGTGTTCAGGTCAAGCCGTGGTCTCTACCTCCAAGGTGGGATAATCATCTCCGTCCACTCCGCCGATCATAATAGCGTGCCGCATAATGTCCACATACTGCGGCGACGATTGATCCTTGTATTCTCCTGCATGGTCGCCCTGTTTGCGCGTTCCTTCTCAGCGCAAAATCCTGCTCGATCGGATCAGACCTCGCCGAACAGCCACGATTTTACCCATTCAGCGGTCCTGCCAACCCTCACCACTCTCCGCGAGGTCTACAATCTCTCCGCCGAAGAGGCGCGCCGGGGCTACCCTATCCACGTTCGCGCCGTCGTCACCTACTACGATCCCATCCGCGACTCGCACCGGATCGAATTCTTCCTCCACGATGCCACCGGCAGCATCTTCGCAGGTGTCCGTGGGGGCGCCACCTGGGCAGGCCCTGCGCCTCTTCCCGGCACCCTCGTCGACGTCACCGGCGTCAGCTCACCCGGCAACTATGCGCGTATCATCGACCAGGCCCACGTCACCGTCCTCGGCAACTCGCGCTTGCCGCCAATGCTAAACCCGTGACTCTCCCCCGCCTGCGCACCGGCGCCGAGGATAGCCAATGGGTCGAGATCGAAGGCGTCGTCCATTCCGTCGTGGAGTCGAATATCACCACCACCCTCGAGGTTGCGATGGACAGCGGCACGATCGATGCCGCCACGGTCCGTCAGCCGGGCGTCGACTACCGGCCCCTGGTCGACAGATGGGTGCACATCCGCGGCAACGCCGGAGCAATCTTCAACGCAAACCGCCAGTTGATCGGTGCACGCCTCTTCTTTCCCGGTCTTGAAGCAGTCACTGCCATCGGGCCCAGTCCTGGCAATACATTCGATCGGCCGGTGCAGCCGGTCAGCAGCCTGCTACAATTCAATCCGGCAAGCTCCTCGCCCCACCACGTCCACGTACGCGGCGCAGTCACGCTCTACTGGCCCGGCCGCACCGTCTGCATCCGGAACAGCACCGACGGACTCTGCGCCGAAACCTCGCAGAACTCCGCCGTCGCTGCCGGCTCGGTGATCGATCTTGCGGGATTCACCACCCTCAATGGATTCAAACCTGCCTTGGAAGATGCCGTCTTCCAATCGTTCCCGGGCAATGGATCGACCGCCGCCAGCCCAATCGCGATCACCCCCGAGCAGGCCATGCAGGGTGATCGCGACTCGGAACTCGTTTCCATCGACGGCCGCCTCATCGGACGCGACCAGGCTGCAAGCGACCCCACCCTCATCCTCTCCTCCGGGAAATTCGTCTTCCGCGTCTTCCTCCCGCACGATCTCGCCGATGCAGCCGTCTACGCCATCCCCATCGGAAGCACGCTGCGCATCGCCGGCATCTGCTCCGTTCAGGTCGATGCCCAGGAAACCCTCAAAGGCTACGGATTCGCGCAGGTCTCCCACTTCTCCATCCTCCTGCGTTCCCCTCATGATGTCGTCGTCCTGCAGACGCCCTCATGGTGGACCGCTGCCCGCATCGGCCTGGTGCTGCTCTTCACCCTCGCCGTCACCGCCGCCGGATTCGTTTGGGTGATTGTCCTCAGAAAACGGGTCGAGCAGCAGACTCGCGAACTCCGCCAGAGCCGCGAACTCTATCGCCATATGGCCCAGCACGACATGCTCACCGGGCTGCCCACCCGCGCCCTCCTCCACGACCGCCTGCAGATCGCGCTTAACCGCGCCGGGCGCTTCCATAAATGCGTCGCTCTCCTCATGCTCGACCTTGATCGATTCAAGCAGATCAACGATTCTCTCGGCCACGACGCCGGTGATCTCGTTCTCCAGATCACCGCCGAACGCCTCGCCTCCTCCATCCGCAAAACCGATAGCGTCGCACGCCTGGGAGGCGATGAGTTCGTCGTCATCCTCAACGACCTCGCAGATCAGAGCCTCGCCGAACAAGTCGCCGCAAAAATCGTCGCTGCCTTATCCGAACCCATTCGCATTGGGAAAATTCACGTGCCCATCTCTGTCAGCGTCGGCGTCTGCACCTTTTTCGATGACACCGTCGATGCAGAGGTGCTGCTCAAGCGAGTAGATGCCGCAATGTACCGCGCCAAGCAGTGCGGACGCAGCTGCTTCCAGGTCTTCACCAGCGACATGCTTGCCCCTGACCTCAACTCAACGCCACCTGCCTAACCCGCCGCCGTCGAGCCTAGGAATGTACCCGATCAGCTTAAGCTACACATTGCTACACATAGGCCGACTCTACCTCGCCAAAGCGCCCCCCACTAACGCGGCGGTACATACCCGATCCGAGTCAAAGCCTCTCCAGAATTATCCGGCTGCCCGTTTCGCAAACGCTTTCACGGAC
>PLUT01000120.1 GCA_003162875.1 Granulicella sp. | reverse complement strand
CCGTTCGTCGTGTAGTAGATGGTTGCGTTCGGAGTTGTGTCGTAGAGCGTCACGCTCTGCACGCCGGTATACGTCCCGCCGCCCTCAGAGAACGTGGGAGTCGCGACCGTCCCCAGGGACGCGACCGTGAAATCCAGCGCAATCACGGAATAAGGAGGCAGGCTGAGCGAAGAAGGGCTGGAGAGGCTTGACGTGTAGAGAGCGACGGTCGCCGGAGTCATGTTGGTCGCAGCCCCGGTGGGCGCTTCGTTCAAGTTGTCCACTTGGCTCGGCGCGTACTCTCGCTCGGTCACGCTGCCGCTGGGAAGATTGGTCCCGGCAAAGCTGACGGTGTGGCTATTTGAGAGATCGGTGTTGATGAGCACCACCGAGCGCTGAGCGCCATTCTCAAAGCAGAAGGCATAGAGGTAGGGGACGTTGTTCAGCGCAGGCACGGTGGGGCTTCCGTTGCTCGAACTGCCCGCGAAGTTATAGGTCGCGTTCCCGGTAATCGGGCAGGAGTACATCGGGCCGATAATGGACTGGTTCACCAGTGACATCGCCAGAAACGCCGGGCGCACGTTGTTGGTGGCGCCGCCCATATCGATCACATCGCCCCAGAGCTTGGCGGTGAGGCCATTCAACGCGCCGTTCTGGTAGCCGGTGAGCGCGAACTGCGACTGGTTGGCGATGCCGTAGTACTGCAGGTTCAGCAGCGGCTGCAGTGCCATCGCCACGCCCTCACCCGCGCCAGCATTGATATAGTCCATGTGCGTCTGGTCGATGGAGCCCGACAGCGTATTCTGGCCCCATTCGTAGATGTTCACGTTGCAGGCCGAAGTCCCCGATGCCCCGCACGTGCTCTGCGACTGATAGTCGTGCACCGAGTTGTAGTAGTTCGTGACGTCGTTGGGATTGGCCACGCGTTCATACGGCTCCACCATTGCCGGGCCCCACAGCGCGGAGTCCGGGCTGTAGCTGTTCACATTCGAGTAGGAGTAGCCCTCGATCTCGATGGAATCAGGTTGCGCCCTCTGGATCGCCGTGTCCATGGTGTAGTTGACCGCGGTCTGCGCATTCATCACCAGATCAAACGATGACGGCGAATAGTATCCGTCCGCGCGCATTGCCGCGAAGATCGGCTTCGCCCTCATGCTGTAGTCGTAGTAGTACTCCGGGTTGTTCGTGTTCGGTGCGTTGGGCGTGCCGCTGCGGTAGGGAAGAGACTGACCGACAAAGGAGGAGCCGTTCCAGCACTCATTGCAGAAGGAGAGATGGATCGTGCTGAAGACGCTGGTCCACGACGCGGTCTGGCCGAGTGCCGCGCGGCGTGCGCCATAGGTCGTGCTCGACGGGCTCGCCAGAAACTCAATCAGATTCGCCGCATCTGCCGTGGAGAACGTCACCGGAACTTCGAGGTATGGCTGGGCGTTCAAGAACTGGCAGAGGATCAGGTAATCCTCCAGCGATAGCCTCACCGTGCCCGCTCCATTCGGGCCCTCAAAGTAGCCCGGGCCTGCGGAGGTTGGCGCGTACGCAAAGTCCGGCTCGGTCCAGTTCGCCAGGGTCTCCGCGTTCTGGCTCAGCCAGTAGCGGAACATGCCCGGAGTGCCGTTGACGGATGGCCCGTAGAACTTCTGCAGGGTCTGGACCACCTCGTCGCGCAGTATGGTTGGGTTATTGATTGCGGAGGAAGTCTTCGCAAAGCTCACGTTGTCGAGATAGACCGACCCTCCCGTCGTCCGGAACGAAACGACGGCCGTCCCTGGACTGGTGCCCGCCGACTCCGACGCCGTGCAGGTGAGCGTGTACTGCTGCCACGCGGATGTCAGGCTCGGTGTGTAGGCGCCGCAGTTGAATCCGCCGGTGGAGTACCGTTGCGCCGAGATGTTCAGCGCCGGGGAACCGGAAGCTGCCTTCGCCCAAAAGGTGATCTGGTACATCCCGTTCATCTGCACGAACATGTCGACGTTGGCGGAGGTGTCAAAGTACCAGGTCGCGGCCGCGTACGATCCGTTCACCACAGCGTTCATATTCAGCGATTGCGTGCCGCACGTCGCGCACAGGTCCGCGGTGTCCGACAGCAACTGGCCGCCGCCGCCGACGCTGCCCCAGAACCCACCCGTGCTGCTCTCCCACCATGATTCAGGCGTGGGGAACGTCGACTTGCTCATAATAATTATGTCTCCGACGCTGAACGCAGCCGAGCAACGCGAAGACACCGTCACCGCAGGGGCTACCCAGTTCGTCACCCCCGAGACCGGATAGTTCGGGCCTGTATTCGACGCAATCGTTCCTGTGCACCCAAGCTCGGCTCCGCCCGACTGGGTCGAGACCACCGTGAAGGTGCCGCCCGCCCAGTAGTTGGGTGGAACTCCATCCCAGGTATCGGGCACTGTGAAAGTCGTCGTGCTCCCAGCCGCATTCAAGACCCAGATCTGCTGGTTGATCAGAGGTTCGAATCCCGGGTTGATGGAGCCGATCAGGTTCTTGAGGATCTGGCCATTGTCCCAGTAGTCGACCGACCCGATATTGATGCCGATGCGATTGGTCCTGGCATGCACGATGGAGGAGTCGTTGAGGGACACCGTCTGTCCCGTAGCGGCCGCACAGGCACCTAAAATCAATACCGCCGAAAGTCTTTGCATCGCCGCCAGCGGACTCATGGCGCATAGATCACGTAAGCATTTCATCGTTGCGTACCTCATTCCAACCGCAAAATTTCCAAGGGGGGCCTGCCAACCGTCGCAATGAATCAGGATTCGTCCCCGCCGCAGCAACCGCGATTCCGCGGCGCAAGGGACCTTTTATGGGGGCCTATGAACTGCAATATAGCCCCCTAAGGCTTGACTGGAAGTCTATTCGCGCACATTCCCCGCAAAAATCCCTCAAAATATGTAGCAGATGGGGTAACAATTTACCAGTCCGTGCCGCAGCAGTCCTGCCGGGGCCGGCGGCTTGCGCGGCGAATGTGGCTGGACTGGAAAGAGATACCTCTGCCCCGGCACGCGTCAGGCCCTGTGGGAAACTCGGTGCCCGCTTGTGATTAGGCCGCGACCGGCGGGAGGATGCCACCGGGCGCGCTGCCTATCCCTCTCCGCTCTTGTACTCGATCAGCTTGCGGCTCGTTCCCCGTTCCGCGTCGCGCACGAATTGAAGCTGCCCCACCAGGATCGGGATCTGCTGCAGGTGAGAATGAACGCCGTAGAGAAGCAAAGTCGCCATCGAGCTGGACTTCCAGCGCGTCAGCCAGGCCGAACGTGCGGCGAGTACAAGCAATAACATCATCCACAGTGCGATGGGGAGCAGCGACCGAAACAGCAGCGCGCATGCGACCGCCGATACCAGCGAGAGCGACCAGAAGCCGCCGCGTATCAGGTTCTGTCTCCTTTGCAATCCCCAGAATGGGTCCGCCGTATCGCGAAAGCGTCTTGAGACCTCGGCGTAGGCGTAGCCGGCACGCAGCGCGCGCCTCCAATACTGGCTGAAATGCAGCATAGCCAGATCATGTCCGGTCATGGGCGCGTCGATGTGCAGAATCCGGTGGCCCCGTGAGCGCAGCCGGCGGCAGAGCTCAGGCTCTTCGCCGGCGATTAGTGCGCCATCGTATCCGTCAACCTCCAGCAGAGCGGAGCGGCGCATCAGCACGTCGCCTCCGCAGTACTCGGTAAAGCCCGGAGCGAAGAGCCAGTCCAGGTCGAGCACCCGGTTGTAAAGCGACCGCTCGCAGTGGATCTCACGGCGATGGCCCCACACCGCGGCGATCGTCCGGTCCTCCGCGATCGCATCGAGCGCGCGACGAGGAAAGGCTGAGTGCAGAATTGTGTCGCCGTCGAGAAAGAGGACGAACTCGGCGCGCGCCGCTCTCCAGCCAATGTTGCGGCCAAGCGCCGCGGTCGGCCTCGGGGAATCCGTCTCAAAGACCCGGGCGCCGGCAGCCGCAGCCATGGCCGCGCTGCCGTCCGCTGAGCCCGAATCGACGTAAATGACTTCAATCGTTCCGTCCATCCCTTCGATCGACCCCACCGACGCAATACACCGCGCCAACCGCCGGCCTTCGTTGCGCCCGATGATTGCAACCGAGAGCGACGGCTTGTTGCTGTCCTGGGCCAGCGTGGTCGCAGCATTGGATTGATCCATCAGACCTGGACCTCCTTGGAGCCGACACCGCCGGCATCTGCCGTGCCTGTTGCGCTGGGCGGTCGTGGTTTTCGGGGCAGCACACGCGCGGGAATACCCACCGCGATTGAGTTCGAGGGAACGTCCGTGAGCACCACCGCGTTGGCCCCAATCGCCACATCGTTGCCGATGCGGATGTGACCCAGCAGCTTGGCCCCTGCGCCGATGTCCACGCGATCGCCGATCACAGGAGAGCCGCGCTCACCGGTGGAGCGCAGTCCCACGGTGACGCCGTTGCGAAGGATGCAGTCGTCCCCAAACTTTGCGTCTCCGCTGATGATGATGCCGCCAAAGTGGTCGATACGGAAGCGCCGTCCAATCGTAGCCTCGCAGGGCAGCTCAATTCCCGTAAGGATCTCCGATAGGGGTTTGAGCAGCTTGTAGAGAAAGGAGAACGGCAAGCGCAGAACGCGCGGCCCGATTGAGTAGCGCCACCGTCCGAAGCGGTAGACCGCCATCGCCCAAAGACCCTGACGCGCGAGGTCATGCTGGTAGGTGCGCCAGTCTTCGCGAAGATTGTCAAACAAGGTTCACCATGCTTGTCTCCCGCACGGCCGGACAGCGTAGAGGCATGCTCGCTGCGGCCCGCCCCACTCGTCCTGGCTTTGCAAGATTTTGAAATTGCTCGCCCTGCGGCAATTTCTCTCTAACTTGCTGGATCAGTTCTTCTGAACTTCAGTTCTTCTGAACTATTGATAAGCAGTTTCGGCGCGGGTACGGTGAAAATGGTTGACAGACGTATCTTAACCAAGATATCATTAGTTTGTCCCAGAGTTTATCGATAATCCGATTTATCATGTTGCCAACTTCCGTTAGTGCACTGGGCCACTGTTCCTAACTCGCACCACTTTAGCTAGGCTGAACCGCACTCTTTTGGGCCCGGACTGTTCGTAAGAGCTGCTCGATCGTTGCTTTAGTTTTTTTCTGGATATTACTCGCTAATTGTTTGCAATAGGCTCTGGCGGTCCCACAGCGGGACACGCGACGGGATATGTGTACCTATTCGAACTCAGCGGTCGCAGCCACCAAAATGATGGCTCCGCGCTGCTGCATTGGCCCACTATATTGGCGGCTTGGAACGCGGCCACAATTCTGGCAGAGATGGAAAAGTTTTACCACCTGTAGGTGCAAGCGATTGCAGATTGACTCTGTGCAACGAATAGCTCCAACTGATTCTACTCGGACTTATTTGTGACACTTTTGGTCACATAATTGCTTCTCGGGTAAGTGGACAAGCCTCACATTGATCTGAATCGAAAACCCTCCACACGTTCTTCTGCGGAGGCCGCGCCGACTCATACAAAGAGGACAAACCAATGCCGAACAGAAATTTGGTAGAGACTTTGGCCCTGATGGGTGTCCCTGTTTCCAATGTGACGATGGATGAAGCGATCGATTATATCGACGCCAGCATCCGGCGCGGAGGCTTTCACCAGTTCGCAACCGCCAACGTCGACTTCGTCAAGAACGCAATTGACGATCCCGAGATGCAGCGCATCCTCTTTGGCTGCGACCTGGTCGTCCCCGACGGCATGCCTCTGCTCTGGGTCTCAAGACTGCTCAGCCGTCCCTTGCGCGAACGGGTCTGTGGAGTCGACATGGTGCCGAGGCTCGCCGAACTTTCGGCACGCCGTGGATACAGGATGTTCCTGCTCGGGGCAAGGGAGGCCGTATCCCGCAAGGCAGCCGAGAACCTACAGGAGAGATATCCCGACCTGGAGATCTGCGGCCGCTACTCGCCTCCCGTCACTCCGCTCGAACAGATGGACCATGAGCATATCCTGCGAAGAATTGAGGCTGCACGGCCGGACATCCTCTTAGTGGCCTTCGGCAATCCCAAGCAGGAGAAATGGATCGCGATGCATCGCGACCGCCTCGCCGTCCCCGCCTGCATCGGCATCGGCGGGACCCTGGATTTCATAGCCGGCGCGATCCCGCGAGCTCCCCGGTGGATGCGCGCAGTAGGCCTCGAGTGGTTCTACCGGTGCTCCCAGGAGCCGATGCGCCTCACCCGGCGCTACCTCTCCAACGGCGTCGCCCTGGCCATGCATGTGCCAAAGCAGTTTGTTCCCCATGCTCTGCAGTCGCGGCGCAGCGCAGGCTCCGGCGTATCGGCGAAGTCGGCCGACGATGCGGTCGTGATCTCCGTGCATGGCAACCTCTGCGGCAACTCCCTCAAGGAGTTCGTCGCCATCGCAGGCAGCGCGGTGCAGACACGCATGAACATCGTGGTGAATCTCTCTCCCGCAACCTGCCTCGGCATCGACACCCTGGGAGAGCTGATTCGTCTCCACTCCCAGTTATCGCCCGTTCAATATCTATTCCTCGCAGCTCTGCGACCCCACCAAGTTCGCGTGCTTCAGGGGGCAAAGCTCGATGCGCGCTTCAAGATCGTCTCCAGTGTGGAGGACGCGATGGTCCGTGCGGTCCGTGCGCAACAGAGAAGCTTCGGCGCTTCGATGAAGCCTCGGCACAACGCGCAAACGCCCTCCAGCGGGGTGCAGCTCAAGCTGGTCATGCTCTATGACATCTGCCGCAAGGTTGCGGAGCCAAGTCGCGCGATGCAGGAAGGTCTTGCTCTCAGGACGGGCACGGTCAACGGATAGGTTCGAAGCCTCCGGTAGAAACGTCTGCCGGATCCTCGTAGCTCGCAGCCATGCGTGGCTATCCACCGCTAACCGTTCCCAAACGCGCATTTTGGAGGGGGAAACAAGATCATGGCGACGCTCCTAACGGTCCTCGCGGGACTCCTGACTGCCATCACTCTGCCCCTCGTCCTCGAGTTGCTGACGGTGACCTCGCTCTTTCTATTCGGACCGCGCAGGCAGCGGCGAGCGGCCGGGCCGGTACCGCGTCTCACCGTCGTGGTTCCCGCGCACAACGAGGAGGGTTCGATTGAGGATTGCGTCCGGAGCCTGTTGGACTCGGGCCGCGGCATGGCGAGGGTCCTTGTGGTCGCCCATAACTGCGGCGACGCGACTGCGCAGCGCGCCGCGCACGCCGGAGCGGAGTTGCTGGTTTTCAACGACATCGCCGCAAGGGGCAAGGGCCACGCGCTGCGCTATGGCTTCAAGCGTGCGCTGGAGGGCGGAGCGGAGGCCGTTTTGGTTGTCGATGCCGACTCAATCGTGTCTGAGAACCTGATTCCGGAAGTTCTGCGCACGCTCAGCGAGGGAGCAGCTGCCGCACAGTGCCGCTACGAGATGCACAGCGGTGGAGACCGCGCAAGAAGCCGGCTGGCGGCCCTCGCCTTTCGCGCCTTCACCTATGTCCGGTCCGCCGGAAGAGAGCGGATGGGTCTGTCCGCAGGAATTTCGGGCAACGGATTTGCGCTTACCGCACGGCTGCTGGAGAAGGTCCCCTACGATGCCCTCTCTGTGGTTGAGGACCTCGAGTATCACATTCACATGGTGATGGTGGGCGAGAGCGTTCGCTTCATTGAGAATGCGGTCGTCTCCTCTTATTGCGCGTCCTCCTCCTCGGGTGAGGCCAGCCAGCAGGCGCGCTGGCAGGGAGGCAGACTGTGGGTGGCAAGAAAGTGGCTTCTGCCGCTCATAGGAGGCATCGCGAGGGGCCGGCTGCAACTGATTGAGCCGGTGCTCGATCTGGCCGGCCTGCCCCTGGCCTTTGCTGTGGCCGCACTGGGGGCCGAGTTCTTTATTCCTCTGCCGTGGGCGCATCTATATGCGCTGGTCGCGCTCGGCGTACTTGCCTGCCACGTGATTGCGGCGGCATGGGCCGGACCTGATTTTGCAGGCACCTTGCTGCTTCTGGCCACCGCGCCCTTTTACATTCTGTGGAAGTTTCGCTTGATGCCGAAGCTTCTCAAAGCGTCAAGCACCCGGGCTACCTGGGTCAGGACCGATCGTGGATCGTCGATATCGACTCCGCTTCGCCGAGATGCTGCCTGACGGGCATCTGCGAAGCGCTGGCTATGGTTCGGACCTCAGACATCCCGAGCTATAGCTGAGGCGCAACATACGTATCTCTGAAGGAGAGGCTGTATTGACGATGAGCAGAATTCTCAGCATCCCGCTCTGCGCCACCCTGCTGTTGGGCTCTCTGGCAGGTCGCGCCACCGCGCAGCAACTCGCCAGCGATGCGCAGCCGGCGGCGGGGGGCGATGCGTCGCAGGACCCGCAGTTGAAGATCAGCCCGCTGCGAGCGCTGCAACAGCTTGAGCCTCCGGTCGAAGAGGCCTATGAACTCGGCGCGGGAGACACCATCAACCTTTACGTCGCGGGTCACCCGGAGCTCTCGCGCACCTATGAGATCGGCCCCGACGGTCTGATCACGATCGATATCGCAGGATCGGTGAAGGTGGCAAATCTCACCCGTGAGGCGGCAGCAAAGGCGGTGCGCGATCTGCTCGCCACCTATTACACCGACCCCTCGGTCACTCTCGGAGTCGAAAAGTACGGGTCCAATACCGTCATGATCTTTGGCAACGTCCAGCATCCGGGGATCCTGCCCTATGACGGCACGACGCCGACCTTGCTGGATGCCATCGCGCGCGGTGGTCTGCTGGTAAACCCTGCATCCAAGGACGGGCTTCCCGATCGATGCATCATCTATCGCGGAAGCGATACCGTGGTGCCCGTCGCGTTGCGCCAGCTCCTGATGAGCAGCAGTCCGCTGTCGGATATCCGCTTGCGCCGGGGAGACAAGATCTACGTCCCCATCGAGCAGCAGCAGTTTGTCTCGGTCATCGGCCAGGTGCAAAAGCCCGGCCCGGTCGCAATCACCGCGGACCTCGACCTGAAGATGGCCCTGACCCAGGCGGGCGGGCTGCGCGACGAAGCGGGAGACAATCCCACCATCCACATCGTGCAGACTACGAGCAATCAAGAATTGACCATCTCTTTCAAGCAGCTGTTAAAGCCCGGCGGCGGAGCCGAAGTCACACTGCATCCGGGAGACGTGGTCTTCATTCCCAAGAGTGGATTCAACAAGGTCGGGTACGTCCTGACCAAGCTTAGTCCTGCTGCAACCATGATCACTCTGGCCGCGCTGATTGGCCCGTAACCGTACGGGAGGAACTCCTCCATGGAACGCAGGCCATATGCAGGGCATTTAAGGAGATCGATAGGATGCACGTAACGCAGATCAATCCGAATGGCTGGCGAAACGTGGAACCGCCGACCTCGCCGCTGCTGCCGCTTCGTCCCACATCAAAGGGCGCCACGCTCTGGTTTCGTGCCGTGCGAAGCCTGCGGGTTCATTGGTTCGCCGCGACCCTGGTCACGCTTGCGTTGCTGGCCGCGAGCGCGGTCTATCTCATCCACTACCGGCCGTCCTATTCTGCCACCAGCCTCATCTACGTGTCGCCCACCTTCCCCAAGACCCTCAATGAGGATCCTGAGACGGTCTATCCATACGACTCCTACATGCAGCAGCAGGTGCATAGCATCACCCGCTACGACGTGATTGCCGATGCCATCCGCAGCCTGCCTCCAGGCGTCTGGCAATACCCCGGCGAGACGGAGCCGGCCGCTGTCGCGCGCCTCCAGCATTCGCTGACCGTCAGCCGAGTCGAAACAACTTATCAGATCGCCATCACCTTATTTAGCAAGAACCCCGCCCATCTCGCCGACATCGTCAACGCAGTGACCCAGTCGTATCTGACCAAGGCAAAGCAGGAAGAGTTCTATGGGGCCGACGAGCGCCTGGCCACTCTGCGTGACACTCGCGACGCCCTGGAGAAAGACCTCGATGCCACGCTCGAGGAACAGGCCGGGATTACACAGAAGCTGGGAGTTGCGGTGCTAGGGGCTCCGGGCGCCTCCAATCCTTACGACGACCAACTGGCCAAGGTGCGGGCTGATCTTGCCGCCGCACATGAGCAACGAATCCAGGCTGAAGCGCAAGTCCAGGCCTTGGAGGCAGGCGATCCATCCTCCCCGAATTGGGCCCTGAATGCGGAAGCCGACGCGGCCATCGCCAACGATCCGCAACTCGCCGCCGTAAAGACCGCGGCGGGCCAGAAGCGCAGCCTCTTGATGGACCAGTCTGCCGACATCACTGCAAACAATCCCCTGCGCAGTCTGGCCGCGGCCGGAATACAGCAGATCGATAGCGGCATCAAGGATGTCGAGGACAATCTGCGGCGCGATGCTGCCATACAGCTGGAGGACAGGCTGCATGCGAACGTGCGCCGCGCTGTGATGATCGAAGCCGGCCTGCAGGGCGAACTGCAGAAGGATGAGGCCGCTGCCAACTTCGCCGCGCCGAACTTCCAGCGGGCCAATGAACTCAAGGCGGACATCGATCGACTCCAGGCGCGATACATGCAGGTGGACGACAGGATCGACAATCTGGAGTTGGAGAGCAGCTCTCCCGGCTCCGCCCATCTCTTCTCTGCGGCAATGCCGCCCCTTGCCCCGGAACCAAACAAGGTCAAGATGCTCGCGCCGCTTCTGGTTCCGGTTGCCCTGCTGATGGGCCTCGCGGCTGCCCTGCTTGTCGATTATCTCGACCCGCATCTCTACACCAGCGAGGACATCGAGGGCGTCCTCGGCTTCTCCCCAATCGGGTCTCTGTTCGCGGATAAAGACGTTACCCAGCTGGTCTTTGACGAGTATGTCCTCCGTCTCGCCGCCGCGGTGGACCATGCTACACGCGTAGCCGGCGTGCGCACCTTCGTGCTGACTGCGACCGACGACGATGGCGAGACCTCATCCATTCTGGAGAACCTCGCCCACGCCCTGGCAGGACTGGGTCGCAAGGTCATCACCATCGATGCCTCCGGAAATGCCAATCCGGTCGCCTATGCGAGCACGGAACTCAACGACGTTAATCAGCCATCGTCGCGTCGGTCGGCTGCCTCGCCCTTGCCGCAATCGATGATCCGGCCCGGGCCGCAGTCGCCGG
Organism: Granulicella sp.; assembly: GCA_003162875.1. Taxonomy (GTDB): domain Bacteria; phylum Acidobacteriota; class Terriglobia; order Terriglobales; family Acidobacteriaceae; genus Edaphobacter. Next base: position 30,488 of record PLUT01000120.1, on the reverse strand, counting down.
CCGTCTCCGCGCAGTCGCTCCCATTGCGCGTTGCTCCCCTGCCAAGCTTTGTCAGCGACGCCTTTCAGAAGCTGACCAACGATTATGAGATCGTCCTCATCGATACTGCTCCTCTTTTGTGCTCGGCAGAGACCGAATATCTGGCTCGATGCGCCGACGCCACGATACTCGTAACCACCGCGAGCAAGACGACAAAAGCCACGCTGGCCCGCGCCGCCCGCCTGTTAGAGCGCATCGACGTCCCCGGCGTCGCGGCGATCATAAATATGGTCAGTCTGGTCCGCGTAAATCGCTCCGTCAGGAACGACGTCCACGACTTCGAGGCGCGCACGGACGCCATGAATATTCGCTGGAGGCCCAAGTTCACGCCCTTCGTGGTCGGCAGTTCCTGCTTCAACGAAGGTGCCGAACAAACCCCTTCCGAGGAACCCGTCGCCGGGTTGGGATGAGGTCAACGCGCCGATCTCAATGCAATAGACGCTACTCCGGCATTGGCGGCCATGAATGAACGACGAAATACCACCAGGATCGCAAGCGGCAGGAAGCCAACTTATGAATGAAAATCGGGACCACGGAAACGGAATGCACGCACAGGCGAGACGCGTGTTCATGGTACTCTCGCCGCGATCGCTCGGATACGCGCGCTACGCCCTCGAGAGCCTCTTTCGCAACACTCTTGAACCAATTCACCTGCATCTGATCACCGACTCAATTCAGGACAAGATGGCGTTGACGGAGGAGCTTGCGCTGCGCCAGCGGACGCATGGGCATCGCTGGTCGGTCTATGCGGAGGACGATCTTGCAGACGCTGAGGCGAAGATCTTTCACGGCCTTCCGAACCTGCGGCGCTTCCGCAAGGGCCACCCGTGCTGGCGCAAGATTACCGACCCTCTGCTATTGAGTTCTCCCGGCCAGGAGATGGTGCTGCTTGATCCCGATCTCTATTTTCCGAATCGCTTTCGCTTCGAACCTACTCCTGCGCAAGGTCTGCTCCTCATGTGGCAGAAGCCCACCTGCCTCTATCCTCCGGAGACCGTGCGTTCGGCGATGGCCAAGCGAATTCGGTTGGCCCATCACGTCGACATCGGCGTAGCGCATCTGCGCGCACCCCCGGATCTCAGTTGGCTCAATTGGCTGATCGGCCGCCTCGATTGCTTTCACAGGAATGAGATGCACATCGAAGCCATTGTCTGGGCCGCGCTGGCCATGCGCATGGGCGGAGGCCATCTGGACCCAAGCTACTGGCATTGCTGGCACAGAAGCCAGAAGTCTCGCGTCCTGGGAAAGCTGGGTGTCACCGGATCGAGACTGCTGCGCAATGAGCCGTTCCGTTCCATCAAGTGCTTCCACGCGGGTGGTCAGGCGAAGTCGTGGCTCGCGGAGGCGAAGGGGATGGGGATGCTCGACAACGGAAGGACCGTCATCGCGCCCGGCAAGGTCCGCCCATTCGTCGAGATCACCCCCCAGGCCTACGAGCGCGAGCAGCGCATGAAGCAGGTACTCGCAACCCTTGGCTACTACTCGCTGTTTTCGGCCACATAGGGCATGGACTCGATAACAGCTATGAGGTTCTGGAGAATTCAGATGTGGATGCCGCGGAAGGGATTGCCGAAGCCCATCGTGATCCGCAGCAGCAGGGACGCGGCCAGCACGCCGCCGAAGGCCCCCGTCATCAATAAGTCCTGGGTAAACATCCCGATCTTCTCTCGATAGGAGGCATGCAGGATCACGAAGTAGACCGGCACATCGCTGATTGCAACTGCAACTACCGCGCCCGCGATGCCGTAGAAATGAAATCCCAGCGGAATGAGAATAAATAGGGAGATACAGTACACCAGGTTGCTCGTTGCGCTGTAGTGCGGCCTCGACAGCGCCAAAATTGCCTGGTTGGACGTGTTATAGAGCAGCGTATGCCATAGTCCCGCGGCTAGAATGCAGACCATCCACGAGGCGTCATGATAGCGTTTGTCAAATACATGAAGTACGAATTCATCGCCGAGACATATCATCACGATAAGCATTAAGCCGCCGGCTGTAAGTACGGGAAGCCGGTATTTCGCTACAATTTCCCGATATTCCTCCCGGGGACGCTGTGCAAACTTTGCAATAAATGGATAACCTACCCGCGATGTGAAGAGAGAGATGATTGAGCGCGGCAGGTCGGAGAGTGAGTAAGCAATGCCATAGACCCCAAGTGCGACAAATGTAATTAGCTTCCCGAGGATCAGCCGGTCCGACTGTTGCGCCAGAAAGGCCAGACCCGATCCGAGCATGATCCACTTGCCGAAGGTGAGGATGGAGCGCACGCACTCCCGGTCGAGCGTGAAGCTGGGGCGGAGCTCCGGGATCAGGCGGTAGCTGAAGGCCGTTCGCACCACTTCAGAGGCCATCCGTCCCCCGACCAGCGCCCAGAGCGATGGCTGAAGCAACGCCCATAGCAGCGTGACCACAAACTGGGCAGCCTGGGAGAGCAGTTCCTGCAATGCGACCTTGCCAACGCCCATATGGCGTGTCAGATTCAGCAAGCTGGGCGAACTGAATCCGGCGATCACGCATCCGAAGCCGAGCGCGGGAAACAGCCAAAGCATGCGTGGTTCGCGGTAAAACGTGGCAACCGGCCACGCCAGAAGGACCGTCATCAGCCACAACGCAGCCCCACGCAGCGTCTGCAAGGTCCACGCAGTATTGAGAAATATTGGTTCGTCGCCGCGGGGATTCTGGATCACGCTGTCGCCCAGACCGATGTGAGAGAACAGGTTCAGGCCGACCAGCACTGTAGTGAGCAACTGCATCACGCCGAAGTACTCTGGCGAGAACAGGTGAGTCAGCACCACGCTGCTTCCCAGGCGCAGGGAGAGGGAAAAGGCGTAGAAGATGACGATGTAGTACGTGCCTTTGAGGGCCTGTTTCTCCAGATGCTGGGTCGCATCTGGATGATCTTCCCGGACCAGTACGTCTTCCTCGTCGGCTTCTATCGTCATAAGGCGAATGGCGCTCCCGGTTGAAGTCAGGCTGTTCCGTCTTACTGAATATCCCAATAGATCCAGGCAATTAGTAGATTTGCCGGAAAAAATTCTGGTGACCTGCGATTCCGATGGATCGAACGTCAAGGTTCCGAGTTAGCTGCCGAGCAAGTGACCTATTCGATGATTCTAGTTGGTTCCTCCGCTTTGCGCAGCACAAAGTTGCCCATTCTTATAAAAAGATGGAGCATTTTGTCATTATTTTCAGCTCCTGATCCAATTGATTCTTGCGGGAAGATGCCTTATACTTTTACCAGTCTCGATTTCCAATTGTATTTCGCCGATCGCGGACCCTTCCTGTTTGTGTCGGCGTCTCCTTTTCAGGGTTATTCTGGCCGATTGCAGCCACCGGGCAAGAGTCGCTGGCTAGGAGTTCCGGATGAGTCTCAGGATCAGGATTGGCTTCGTTCATCGGTTTGATGCCCGCAACCTGGGTTCCTGGTCGGGCACCTTCTATTGCATGGCGAAGGCGCTGGAGGCCCACGCCGGCGAGGTGGTGTACCTTGGCCCAGACAACTCGCGCATCACCAGATTCATCATTGACAACACCTACCGCGTCGATCGCTGGCTCTTCCGACTCACGGGGAAGCACTGGATCACCGACCTCAATCGCGTCCTCTCCTGGCGCCTGGCTAATGTCTTTGAGCGCCGCCTCAAGGAGCAGCCCTGCGACATCCTTTTCGCCCCCGCGGCGTCGGTGGAGATCGCGCACCTCAATACCGATCTTCCCATCATCTATTTTTCGGATCTGGTTTGGGCCGACCTCGTCGAGTACTATCCCCAGTTCTCCTCCATGTCCTCCTTCGCCATCGCCGAAGGCGACCGCATTGAGGACGCCGCCATCCATCGTGCCGCGGCGGTTGTCTATCCATCCGATTGGGCCGTGGACGGTGCCCGCAAGCACTACGGAGCAAGCCCCGGGACCACGTTCAAAGTCTGCTTTGGCGCAAATCTCTCTCCCGTGCCCACCAGGGAAGAAGCTCTGAACCATCCGTTGAGCGGTCCTGTCCGGCTGCTTCTGGCGGGGGTTGATTGGGAGCGCAAAGGCGGAGCGATTGCCTTTGAATGTCTCACCAGCCTTGGGGAGCGTGGTGTGGACGCGGAGTTGACCGTCTGCGGCTGCGTGCCTCCGCAGCAGTACCAGCACCCAAAGCTTCGCGTGGTCCCTTTCCTCGACAAGAACGACCCTGAGCAACAGAAGAAGCTCGCCCAACTATTTCTCGAATCGAACTTTCTGCTGTTCCCCACACGCGCGGATGCCACACCCATCGCAACCTGCGAGGCCAGTGCTTATGGGCTGCCGGCCCTCGTAACCGATACCGGAGGCACCCGCGGCTCGGTCCGCGAAGGACTAAACGGCTTCTTGCTCCCGATGGAGGCGCGCGGCGGCGACTATGCCGACCTGATCCTCAAGACCATTGCCGATCCAGCTGGTTATCGCGAACTGGTCGCCAGCAGCCGCGATCAGTTCGAGCAGTTTCTCAACTGGGACGCCTGGGGCAAATCACTCTGCGAGGTAATGCAGGGGGTCCTCGACCGCAAGACCAACCCCACCGCGCCTGCATCGGAAGAAGGGCGCAAGCTTGCGCCGCGGTCGCTCGCTTCCTGACCTCCACGCCGATGTACGCTGAAGAAGGCTTCGCAAGTCCCCGCCCTTCCTAGTGGATGAACGAAAGTGAGTCAACCCACCGATGCCATCCAACCCTGCTGAGGACCTCCGGGTCGCGGTCGTCGCAGAGAACGCCTCGCTCCGCTTCGGCGGAGAGGCCTCGCTGCCTCTGCATTACTTCGCGCGGCTGCGTGCGCGTGGAATCGAGGCGTGGCTCATCGTGCATGGGCGCACCCGGCCGGAGCTCGAATCCCTCTTCCCCGCGGAGGAGGGCCGCATCCTTTATATTCCCGATCGATGGTTTCACAAGATCATCTGGCAGATGAGCCGTCCTCTTCCGCGCCGCGTCGCCGAGGCAACCTTCGGCACGCTGATGGTACTCATCAATCAGCGCATTCAGCGTGCCATGGTCAAGCCGTTGATCCGCGATCATGGCGTCAACCTCGTCCATCAGCCAATTCCCGTTTCGCCTAAGGCGCCGTCGTTTCTCGATGGTTTCGGAGTGCCTGTCATCATTGGGCCGATGAATGGCGGCATGGAATACCCTCCAGCCTTTCGAGGCTACGAGTCCCTCTTCACCCGCCTCTCGGTCGCGCTTGCACGCGGCAGCGCCAACCTCATCAACCGCATCATCCCAGGCAAGAGGAACGCGGCCCTGCTGCTCGTCGCCAACGAGCGCACGCGGCTCGCGCTGCCATCCTGCGTTCGCGGGACCGTCATCGAAATTCCTGAGAATGGCGTCGACCTCGCCATCTGGACCCTTCCCAGCCGGTCTGGGTCCGGGTCGTTGGACCGCGCCTCAGCGCAGAGCCCGTCCGCCGCACCGCGCTTCCTCTTCGTTGGCCGCCTGGTCGATTGGAAGCGTCTCGACCTCGTCCTCCACGCTCTGACCCACCTTCCCAAGGCGCGGCTTGAAGTGATTGGCGATGGCCCGATGCGTGCCGCATGGGCCTCGCTCGCCGAGCAGCTCGGCGTCGCCGGAAGAGTTTGCTTTCATGGATGGCTGCCCCAGCCCGAATGCGTCCATCACCTCCAGACAGCAACGGCCCTGGTGCTGCCCAGCATCTACGAGTGCGGCGGCGCTGTCGTGCTGGAGGCGATGGCAACCGGCACACCCGCGATCGCCACGGCTTGGGGAGGACCTGCGGAGTACATCGACCAGACGTGCGGCATCCTGGTGGATCCGTCCGACGCCGAATCCATCGTGCAAGGCTTCGTGCAGGCGATGAGAAAACTCGCCGCAGACCCGGAGCTTCGCGCCAGCCTCGGCGCGGGCGGTCGCGCCAGGGTCGAACAACACTATGATTGGAGCAAAAAAATCGATCGCATCCTGGAGGTCTACCGTCAAGCCGTCGACCCACCCCGCTCTTAGGCCGGTTCCCGGTCTATGGATCAGCCGCGCGATGGCACCCACCGCATTCACGCCCTCGCGGCGAGGCCGCGCTTGTGCTTCCCTTCGATTCGTTCCGCTCCAGCTTCTGACGTTAGCCGTGGCAGCAGCCGGCGCGGCACAGACCGTAGCCACCAATATTGTTGTAACGAATACCGTGATCCACTCCGACGTCAGGCACTTTGGCATCAACCTTAGCGGCCAGACCTACTACGACTCCGGACAGATGATGCGCAATCTCATCTTCCGCAATCCCGGTTTCGAGGGCGAGACGTGGAGGACCGTCCTGCAATGCAAGTTCGTCAAAGGCAACTCCTGCTCCGACAGCGATGAGTGGAGCGGCTGGCCGGCGAACTTCGCCAGGGGCGCTGCGTTTGAATTCATCTCCGGTGCGGCGATGGGAGAGACAGGCACGGTGGAGTCCAGCACCACGGCCGCCAGCTCGGCAAAGCAGGGTATATGGGTCAGCTTCGGGGCGCTCAAGGTTCCACCACGAAAGGGCGACGTCTACATCCTGCGCATGAGCTTTCCGGGCAACGCAGCGTCTGGCTGGTGGCCTTCCACATCGGGCGGCGGAACTCTTGGTACCGAATTTCACGATCTCTCCAAAGCTTCTCCAGGGAAGCAGGCTCTGCGCCTCAGCGCCTCCGCGCCCGGGCAATCGGCGGGTGTGACCTCGAACTTCGACACATGGGAGGGCCGCTCATTCCTGCAGTTGAACGGCGTCTACACACTCAAATTTCGCGCCAAAGGCATCGAAGGCGCAGATCAACTCAACCTCTCCGTCGCGCGCCTAACCAACCACGGGACCATCAACTATCTCCATCGCACCGTTCCCCTCGTCCCCGAGTGGCAGGACTACTCGTTCCCCTTCGACGCCAAAGAGGATGGTACCGTCAACGGCGCGGTGCAAGTCTCATTCTCGGTGGCAGGGTCGTCGGCGCTGCTCGACGATGCCGCCCTCATCGAGGCCGCGGGCCATGACAATCCCACGGACTTTCGCGATGCCGTCGTGCGCCGGCTGCGTGAACTCAAGCCCGGAGTGCTGCGCTATATGGACAACGGCACCAACTTCGGCAGCACCCTCGATGACCTGATCGCCGTTCCCTTCGCGCGCCGGCGCGCCGGATACAGCGAAGGCGCAACCGAGCAGGACGACATCCCCATCGGCCTGCATGAGTTCCTTGTGCTCTGCCAGGCGGTCAAGGCGGAACCATGGTTCGTCGTCCCGGCGGGGCTCTCTGTCTCTGAGACTCAGCATTTGATTGAGTATCTTGCCGGCCCCGCCACCGGGCCGTCCAAGACAGATTACGGAGCAAAGCGAGCCGCTCGAGGTCAGGCTGCGCCATGGACTCGGGTTTTCCCCGTGATTCATCTCGAGCTGGGAAACGAGACCTGGAACTGGGGTTCCTTTCCCGGAGAGGCGATCCCCGATCCTATCGCCTACGCCACGCGCGTCTCCACCATCTTCGCCGCCGCCCGAAGCTCACACTTCTATGACCCCTTGAAGTTCGACCTGATCATGGACGGATGGTCGGCCGTGCCCTGGTATACCCAGCAGGAGGTCGCGCAGCACCCCCACGCTGACACCGTCGACATTGCGCCCTATCTCTTCAACTCGCTCAACGATGCCGGCAGTACGGAAGCCATCTTCGGCCCGATGTTCGCGGAGCCTGAGGCGCTCGACAGCCGGCCGGGAGGTCAGGTCGCTGCGCAGGCAAAGATCGCGGCCGATGCCGGCGTCAAGCTCGCCGCATATGAGGTGAATCTCAGCACTACGCAGGGCAGCGTCTCGCAGAATGTGCTTGATTCCGTGGTGCCGTCCCTCGGGGCGGGCCTCGCCGTCGCCGACCACATGCTGCTCATGCTGCGCGACGGCAATGTGGCGCTGCAATGTCTCTTCGGGCTGCCGGAGTTTGAAAACCAGTTCAACAACACCAGTCCCGGATATCGCGGGCCGCGCGAATATATCAAGTTATGGGGCTCGGTCGTGGACATGGGGGGAGAGACCGATCGCGTCCGTCCCACGTTCCTCGCCGAAGCCCTCGCCAACTCGGCGATCGCGCCGCAAATGATCAAGACGGTGCACGCCGGGCCCGACCCAACCTGGGAGCAGCGCAAGAGCGCCAACGGCGATATCCAACTCAGCCAGGCGCACGACCTCCAGTCCTTCGCCTTCACCGACGGCAAGCGCTGCAGCCTCATCCTCTTCAATCTGGATCGTCGCGCCGCCTTGTCCGTTACCTTCTCCGGTCCCGCCGCGCCGCGGAATCTTGTACACATCAGCCGCCTCACCTCAGCCAATATCAACGACACCAATGAGGACAGCCAGAAGGTCGTCACCAAGGGCGACCTCGACAGGTCCTTCGATCCCGGCAAGCCCTACTCTCTTTCCCCCCACTCGATGACCGTTCTGACCTGGGAGGTCAGCGGCGTCCGGTTCGTGCAATAGCCTTTAGGCCTCTGCCATGCGCACGCGTCTTCCCTCCGCCGATGGGAAAACTTTTTCCCATAAGCCGCAAACATCTGCGCTCATCGCCGGCCGGGCGACATGCTGCGCGCGGCCGGACGCACCTTGCCACTCAAATTGCGCACAATGCGTCCGTCGACGGGCGTGCAGAGCGACTTCTTGCGCTTTGGCAACCATCTTGCAATCATGGGCATGTCAAGGAGACACCGCCCTCTGGTGTCGAGCCGGATAGCACACTGCTTACCAGATATGGGGTCCCACAGTGTATAGAGACATTGCCGCACCCGCCTCGTCCATCGCAGCGCTCCTGGCCGTCTCGCTAAGAAAGCAACCTGGCGTCGCCGGAGGCCGGTACAGCATGGCCGGCGCGACGGAGCGGATCGAGGAGATGCCTCCCGATGGAGGGTCGCGGGAAACTCCGCCGCGCGCCGCCTCACCAGAGACAAACGCGCGGGTCAGAGTGCTCATCTGGGTCACGGCCGCGGTTGTCATTCCTCTGCTTACATGGCACGCCGGCTTCGCCCGGCTCAGGCCCTTCGGCATCTACCTCCTTCTGATCCCCACGCTACTGGGCGTGCTCTTTGTCCATCGCAACCTCGACAATCCCAGGCTGCGACCCTGGGTCGCGCTGCTCATCCTGGCTGCGTCCATGTTCTGCGTGGATATGGCGCAGGTCATCTCTCAGGCCAGGCCCACGGTGCAGAACTGGCTCCAGCGCATCGTCGAAGACCCGCAGACAACCAGCTATTACACCGACGCAATGCGCTTCGTCCATCAGTCCGGCTGGATCGCGACGTTTCAGGACCAGACCTTGCAACTCCACTCGTCCACTCATCCGGCCGGCCCCATTCTCTTCTATGTTCTGCTCATCGACGGCCTCGGCAGCGCTCGAGCGACGCTGGCCGGTCCGCTGTTGATCGCTGTCTTGAGTGCCGCTTCGGTCCTTGCGATGTACTACTTCGCAGGTATCTGGACAAGCGTCCGCAGGGACCGCATGCTGATCTGCCTTCTGTGGACGCTGTGCCCCGCAATCGGCCTCGTCTACCCGGAGTTCGATCAGGTCTATCCGGTCCTGTCCATGCTCATGTTGGCGTCGTGGGTCTACTCCCTGCAGAGGGGTCTACGCTTCGCTCTCCTCCTGGGATTCTCCGCCTTCCTCGCCACACTCTTCGCTTACAATCTGCTAGTTGTCGGCACCTTCGTCGCATGCTCGGGGATCGGCTTCCTATGGCTTGCCCAGTGGCGGAAGAGCGCCGTTCTCAGACTTATCCAGGCAGGCTGCTTCGCCCTGGGCCTCTTCCTTGTGCTTCACGTTACGTTTAGCCTCGCCACCGGATACCATGCCTGGGCAAGCTTTGTTCACTCGCTGCATGTTCAGAAGATGATCGAGAAGCGTCCGCACGGTCTCTACGCGGCGGCGTCCAACATCTACAACTTCTCGCTCGGCTCAGGCTTTGTGCCCGAAATTCTCGGGGTATTCTTCCTCGTCGAGGTGATTAAGAGCCCCCAGCGCAGGAACGTCGTCTGGATTGCCATGATCGCCTCAGCCCTGACGCTGATCGCGGTCGAAGCCACCGGCATTCTGGATTACGAGGCACAGCGGGTCTGGCTCTTTCTGCAGCCGCTCATCTTTGTTCCCGCGGCCCTCAAGCTCGGCGAATTTTCGCGGAAGGACCAGACGGGCGCCCTGCTGGCCCAGTGGGCGCTGCTCGCGACCATCGGCAGGAGCGTCCTCTTCGTCGTCCCGTTCCCCTAGCTAGAGCAGTTTTCCTGTTACTGTGAATCGCAGGAACCTGTAAAGTGCCGTTTTTCTTGGGAACAACCGGCGTCGAGACCCGTGCCTTCCTCTACACCAACAGGGAAACTGCACTAATCGACTGATCGCCGGTCACCACAGATCCCTTCGAGCGTCCCGCTCAGGACGCGATGACGCGCTGGAACCTGTACTTCGGCTCCACTACCTCAACCTCAGTACCGGTGTCCGTCAGCGACTGCGACCAGCCAACCAGCAGAAACAGAATCTGGGTCAGCTGTTCCCCGAGGTACACGGTGGTGAGGGAGAGAAAGAGGCCGAACAAAGCACCCATTAATCCGAAGACGAGAAAGAGGCTCTCGCGCTTTTGAAACCTCGCGGCGAAGCCGATGGTTGTCCATATCGACTCCGCCGCGATCAGTAGAAACAGGTAAAGTCCCACCTTCCCCTGCGATAGCTGGACCTGCATATAATCGTTGTCGATCGACGCAAGCCCCTGCACCTTTGGATGGTTGAACACTCCATAGCCGAGCCAGCCACCCCGCTCCAGAAGCGGTTGGTACTCTTCAATCAACTCGCGCCGGTAGATCGCACTGCTCTGCTCTTCGGTGAGACCGACATCGGCGTTTACATATCGGTCCAGATAGCTATAGACGCCAATCCCCCCAATCGCGAGCACGATCAGCACTACGACCGTGGCCGTCCGCATGTCCTCAAACTTCGGAATCTGCACAATGATCAGGCAGAGGACCGCGCATCCTATCGGCGACCGCGAGCCCGTCATCAGAAGAAACAGCGTCAGCAGCGCCATCGGAATCTGGAATTCTTGCAGCTTTGACATCCATGGTCCCAGGCGCGCCTTGTCCCTCTTGTAGATCTGTCGCAGATAGAAGTTGAGCGCAATCGCGCAGAGGAAGGCCATGCCCGCCAGGATGGCGTGGCCATAGCACGCGGCGATGCGGGCATGGCCCTCGCGCAGCTGCTCAAACCAGTTGATGCCGGTGAGCCTCATCCGTTGCGCCAGCATCAGCCACGGATTCTGCGCGAAGCGGTACTCGAACAGGATGCACGGCGTCAGCGCCACCATAAACAGCACGATGCGCTTCGCGGTCTCCATGCGGAGCTCCGGCTCAATCAGCATGCGTCCCACGAAGTAGGCCACCACCATCTCCAGGAAGGCAGTGTCCACGACCTCATAGGTGCTGGCCACCCAATCCGACGAACCTCGGAACGCGCCGTACCCATAGCTGATCGCAAACAGAACAACCCACAGATCCATGCGCCGGAACTTGTATCGCACAGGCGGAGAGAAGAGCAGTGAGAGCCCGATCGGCAACAGGGTCGTTGTTCCGGAAAACTTGAGCGGAAAATGCGGGATGCGGCAGGCGTAGTACGCAGGAAGAAGAAAGGTGCAGGGCAGGTAGACATTCAGAAAGGCTTTATCGCGGTCGCCTCGCACGACGTAATAGATCGAAATAAGAAGAGGAATGATAAATACGTATGCCAAACGGCCTCACCTCGACGAATGAGTCGGTTCATTCCGCATTCATAGGAACTGCGCAGTCTCGCTTCGCGGGACAGGGTCAACGATTCAGTAGATTCTTCTGATCGGCTTCGCGCGCAATGCATGAGCTGAGGTCCGGGTCGGACGCGTGACGATAGTCGGCTGCGCTTAAGGTTCATTATACTAAAGCTAAACTGACATATGCCGATTCCACTCGATCCCGGCGAAATGCCGAAAACCGGCTACCTCCTTAGCCGCTATCCGGCTGTCTCGCATACGTTCTTTCTGAAAGAAGTCCTCGGACTTCGACAGCGGGGATTCGTGATCGAAGTGGCTTCCATCAATGACCCGGATCGCCCCCACGCGGAACTTCCCGAAGTTGAACGAGACGAAGCCGGCACCACCTTCTACGTCAAGGGTGGCAGCAAGATCGGCAAACTCTTCTCGCTCATCCGCATCCTTCTCAGCCATCCGGTGGTTGCTGCCAGAGGCTTCCTCGCCGCATGCAGCCTCGGCATGTGGGACCTTCGCGAGCGTGCATTTGCGCTGCTTTATCTTGCCGAAGCGCTCCTGGTGGGCGACTGGATGCGTCGACGCTCGCTGCGCCATCTGCATGTGCACTTTGCCGGCCCGGTTGCGAGCGTCGGCTACCTGGTCTCCGCTGCATGGAAGGTCCCCTGGTCCCTCACCATCCACGGCCCGGATGAGTTCTTCGACCAGGAGCGGTTCTTCCTGCGCAAGAAGTTTGAGTCAACCCAATTCCTCATCTGCATCAGCGACTATGCGCGCAGTCAGGCGCTGCGCGTAGCTCCAGGTCTCGATCCGTCATGCATCGACGTCGTTCGCTTGGGCGTCGACTGCACCGCGCTCCAGCCAGCTTCCAACCGTGAGCAGGCCGACGGCATTGCGGACCACGCCCCGGTTCGAATCGTATGCACCGGCCGGCTCGTTGCCGCCAAAGGTCACCGCATCCTCATCGAGGCTCTCGCGCAGTTGGCCCGCGAAGGCCTCGCGCTGCACACCGTCTTTATAGGAGATGGTCCCGAGCGGCCAGCCCTTGAGCAGCAGTGCCGGCGTTCGGATTTGATCGAACGGGTCCATCTGACCGGCGCGCTGAATCACGCCGAGACCCTGGACCTTGTGGCAAATGCAGATATCTTTGTCCTCGCCAGCTTTGCCGAGGGACTTCCCGTGGCTCTGATGGAGGCCATGGCGCTGGGCGTGGTCTGCGTCAGCACCCGGATTAACGGAATTCCCGAGTTGATCTTCGACAACCAGAATGGCCTGCTGGTTGCCGCCGGCAACCCCGGGCTGCTGCAGGACGCCATCGCCAGGCTGGTTCGCGACCCGGCCCTGCGCCAGACCATGGGCCGCGCGGCTCGGCAGACCGTGGAGTCCACCTACAACCTCTCCAGAAATCACGACCTTCTGGCTGCGGCCTTGCGTAGCCGCCTGTGCGAGGTCGAGCCATCGTGAAACTACTCTCGTCCTATCCATACGATCTGTCGGTGATTGTTATCTCGTTCAACACTCGCGATCTCTTGCGCGACTGTCTCCAGTCCCTCCTGGTGGAGTGTGCCCAGCTGCCGGAGTCCATGATGGTTGAGATATTGGTGGTCGACAACGGCTCACAGGACGGCTCCGCCGAGATGGTGATGGGCGAGATCATCCCGGCCAGTCAGGTTCCCGGTTCAAAGTCGGTCGTCAGGCTGATTGCGAGCGATATAAATCTCGGTTTCGGCGCAGCCAACAACCTCGCCCTGGAACAGGCCCAGGGCCGCTATCTTGTATTGCTCAATTCAGATGCGTTCCTCCATCCCGGGTCTCTGGGTCATGCCGTCGAGCACCTGGAGGAAAATCCTGCTGTGGGAGTCGGAGGCGCTCGTCTGGTGAGCAGGGACGGAGCGTGGCAGCCCTCCGCGCGGCGCTTCCACTCCATCGCCAGCGATGCAATGGTGCTCACCGGCCTCTCTCATCGCTTTCCAGGGTCGCGCATCTTCGGCGCGCTCGACCGCACCTGGGCCGATCCCGAGGTTCCTGCCGACGTAGACTGGGTGCCGGGCGCCTTCTCCATCCTGCGCCGTGAGGCGCTGGTGAAGGCCGGTGCCTTTGATCCCGCCTTCTTCCTCTATTATGAAGAGGTAGACCTCTGCCGTCGCATCAAGGCCGCGGGCTACCGGGTCGCATACTGGCCGGATGTGGTCGTGACCCACGTCGGGGGCGAATCCAGCCGCCAACTGGCGTCGCTCGCCTTTTCCAAAACGGCCGCCCAGGTGGTGAAATGGAGAATGCGCTCCACTCTCCTCTACTACCGAAAACACCACGGATGGAAGGCGCGGTTGGCCTATTGGCTGGAACTCGGGCTCTACGGAATTCGCAACCTGCGCAATCGCAACAGCTCCGACCCGTCACGCAAGGAACGGGCCCGGGAAGCGGAGATCATGGCAGGCCTGATGCGCCAGGCCTGGCGGGAGACGCAAGGAGGACACGTCAGCCCGCCACGGCCCTGGTAAGCGCCGTCCGCTCCACTGGGACCACGACGGCACGGTAGTGAACCTTTAACCAGCAACCGCAACTGGGAGCCGAGACTGCCATGCCAATGCCCCGCGCGAAAGAGATTCTGGCAGCGCCACTCACCATTGCCTATAGGGTGTCTTCTGCTCCGCGCGAGTACCTTCGCCGGCTGCGCTCCTATGCGCGGCTCCGCGCCGCGCTGATCTATCCGTTGCCCTCCACTGCCGTGGTGCTGGGCCGCGTGCACGTCTTCGGCACCGGCCGCGTTCGCTGCGGCGAGGGCCTTCTGCTCTACCCCGATCTCCATCTGGAGACCCAGTACGACGCGGAGATTGAACTGGGCAACCATGTCGTGATCTCTCGCGGAGTCCACCTCGTCGCATTCGCCGGCCTGCGCATCGGCGACGGCACCATGATTGGCGAGTACACAAGCATCCGCGACGCCAACCACGCACGCCTCGCGTCGACCCCGATGCGCGACTCCGGAAATATCGCTCGGCCTATCGTCATCGGCAACGAGGTCTGGATCGGCCGCGGCGCAGCAATCCTCGCCGGCGTGCATATCGGCGATGGCGCAACAGTCGGCGCCAACGCGGTCGTCACCCGCGACGTGCCGCCAGGGACCACGGTCGCGGGCGTACCCGCCCGTCCCATCGTTCCGCGCAGCCTGCCAGCTCACGACCGGAGCTAGTGATTCGGGTCATGTTGCATCGTGCGCACGGAGTGCTGAGAGGGGTCCCACGTTAGGTGGAGGAGTGAGGTGGCTTCGCGGGGGAGGGTGGTGGTGACGGTCACGGCGCCGGAGGTAACGTCCAGCCAGGTGGGTGAGGTGAGGGTCTGGAGTTGGCCGGCGGCCTTGAGTTGGGCGTACTGCTCCGGTGTGGGGTCCTGCGGCGAGCCCATCGCGACCCACATGGTGTAGGCGTTGGAGTGGGTGTCGTCGATGCGGAAGTGCTCGAGCAGGACCTTGCTTACGCCGGCGGGAATGCCGGAGATTTTGACCGTGACCTGGGTGGCCGGGACGGGGAGATCTTCATCGTGGTAGTTCCAGACCATGACAGCGGCTTCGTGCGCGGATTTGGTGGCGAAGGCGTCGATGTCGGGCTGGACGCGAACGCCTGACTTGGCGATGTCCTCGGCCGGAACCTCGGAGGAGCTGGTGGCGGAGACGCGATCGCCGGAGAAGAGGCCGGCCATGCGGAAGACGTTGAGCACGGGCTTGTCGATGCCGTTGGTGGCGAGGGTGCGGAAGCCTTCGAAGTATTGCTTGCCCTCGAACTCGAAGGCCCAGGTGACCATGCCGATGAGGTTGACTTTGTTCTCGGCGGCGAGGTCGGCGAGCGCCTTCATGGCGGCGGCGGTGTAGGTGGGATAGACCGGGCCATTGCGGTAGGCGTTGTTCGGGTTCTCCTTGGCGGAGCAGGCGGCGCAGCCCTCGGGGTCGGCTTCAGAGAGGATGATGGGCAGGTTGTGGTATTTCGCGGAGGCGGCTACAGTGCGAAAGCCGTTGGCGGCGGCGCTGATCTCGTTCTGCAGGCCCATGCGAATGTGAGCAGTCTCGCCGGGGCCGGAAGGGACGAGGCGCGGGCGGCCCTTGGGATGGAAGGAGATGAAGTCGAGCGGAATGGGATCGCCGGTGGCGGCGTTCTTGTCGTTGGCGCAGTGGTTGAGGAAGTTGGTGAGGAAGGTGATGGCGCCCTGGCTGCCGGGGCCGGTGCTGCCGGGGCCGCCGACGCGGGCGTTGGGCAGCGCCTTGCGGACGCCGGCGACGGAGTAGTCGTACAGCTTCAGGTAATCGGCAGGCGTGCCCTGCCAGTAGCTGATGTCGGGCTCGTTCCAGACCTCGAAGTACCAGGTGGCGACTTCGTCGCGGCCATAGCGCTGGACGAAGTGCTCGACGACGCGGCGCACCAGTTCGCCCCACATGGCGTAGTCCTTGGGCGGGCTCTGCACGGAGCCCTTGACGGTGTCGGGATACGGCATCTCGTAGGCCATGGTTCCGGAGGCGAGGTCCTTGGGCATGAAGCCGAGCTCCACCATGGGGCGCACGCCGGCGCGCTTGTACTCGTCGAAGATCTGGTCGAGGATGGTGAAGTTGTAGACGGGCTTGCCGCTGGCGTCGAGCGAGAAGACATTGGTGGAGGACCACTTGAGGCTGGGCTGGCCGTCGCCCGAAGTGAGCAGGTGATGGGCGCGGATGTAGACGGGCGCGGGCGAGAGGTCGTGCAGCTCGGGCAGGAGCTGGCTGCCGTACTTGCCGGTGGTGAAGTTGATCTCGTCGTAGCCGAACCAGGTTCCGATGTTCCGGTAGGGACCGAGCGATTTGGCCAAGTCGACCTGGATGGCAACCTGCGACGGCGGGGCAGACGGCGCAACCTGCGCGGCTGCGGGGGTCTGGGAGGTCGCTGGGATCGTGGCGGCAAGCAGCAGGGCGATGGCAAGAGAGCGCATCTGGAGTTGGCCTCAATTTGTGGGATGAACCATCGCGGACGAGTTCGCTTCGCGACGGAACCATCTTACAGCGAGGCGGACGGAGCGGGCGTTTCGAGAGGACAACGGATCAACGGGCGCCTGTGCACTTCTTCATGATTGCGGCGTGCAGGCGCTCGCGCAACTCGGCGGGGAACTCGTAGATTTCGTGCTCGCGGTAGATGGAGATGGTCTGGCGCGTGGTATCCAGAACGACTTCGCAGTGGTGGCACTCGCGAACGTGGGTTTGCACCTCGGCGAGAAGTTCAGGTTCCACCTGGCCGTCGAAGTAGTCGGTAAGCTGCTTGAGAAAATCGGTGCAGGTCACGGTATCGGCCCCCCGCTTTTCTGCCGGAAGTAGCGACTGAGCCGCTCGCGCAATTGCAGGCGCGCGCGCAACAGTCTCGACTTGACCGCGGGAACGCTCAAGCCGAGCGCCTCCGCTGTCTCTTCGGTCGAAAAGTTTTCCACGTCGCGCAGGGTGAAGACAGTGCGGAAGCCGGGAGGCAGCCCCTGAATGGTCTTGCGCAGGATGTCGCCGAGTTCGTGCTGACCATAAAGCTGCTCCGGGTTCGGCCTCCACTCAGCGAAATCACGTGGAATGGAACCATCTTCCGTCTGGACGTCCTGGTCCATTGAGACGATCTTGCTGGTCTTACGCTTGCGCAGCCGCATAAGACTCTCGTTCACGGCAATGCGGACCAACCAGGTGGAAAACTTCGAGTTGCCCTGGAACTGATCCAGCTTTTCATACGCCTTGAGGAACGCGTCCTGGGTAATGTCTTCAGCGTCCTCGCGGTTTTGCGTAATGTGCTGCGCTACTCGGAAAATCTGCCGTTCATACTGCCGAACCAATTGCTCAAACGCCGCCGTGTCACCCTTCTTCGCGCGCGCCACGAGGGCAACGTCGGGGTGTATCTCTTCCGTGGCTGGAGATTGGATGGCTGGCATACGCAAAAGTTGCAATTGTCCCGCCTAAACCATGTGCTCAGCGGTTCGAAGCTGGGAGACCGGGCGGGGTCGTTCTCCGCTGCTGGAACAAGTCTATATGCGCCGCCGGGGCGCGGGCAATGGACGCAGCTTGAACGCACCCTGGGCGGACCTGGAATGCAGCCGGCTTTGGAGCCGTCCGCGCAGACCAGCCCGGCGATGCTTGAGTGGGGGAGTGTATCTGGGCTGGTTCCCGCGGGCGCGCGACAGCCGCGGAGTGGCGTGCGGGGCCTTAGAGTCGAAGTGTGGGCATTGGCTCCGCTCGTGACGGGAAGGACTGTCGCCGCGTTTGCCGGTGGTTGGAGCGTGAAGGAATGCTGGACCGAAGAATCTTGTATCAGGTAGTCGCGTTGTCCGTCTGTCTGCTCTGGCCTGGAAGCAGGCTGCCGGCACAGGCCTCCGCCGGCGCGACTGCGGCAGCCACCGCTACAACGGCGACACCGGCAAAGAAAACACCGGCCGCAAAGAAGAGTCCGGCAAAACCGGTCGGGGACCTTGCAAAGCCCGCCGGCACCAAGAGCAAGGCAGCCGCGACCACCGGCAGGAAGACGTCGCCTGCCGCAACCAGGCTCAGCGCAACCCGGCTCAGCCATCGCAGGGCGCCGTCCAGGCCCACCGCCCGCAGCATCAAGCTCACCAGCGCCTTTCACGCGTCGGAGCAGTTGCGGCCGATGGCGCAGCAGCTCGCTGCCTCGCGATCGCCGGCGGCCTATGCCGGCGTATTGAGCTATGCGAAGAGCCATCCCGGCGAGGGCGCGGCTGCCGCGTATCTCGCCCTGGGTCACGCGTATCTGCTGGACCATCGCGACGCGGACGCAGCCGCCAACTTCGCCCTGGCCAAGCGCGCCGGCGACGCCCTGGACGATTACGCCGACTACCTCGGCGCACAGGCGGCGATCCAGGCAAACCGCGCCGACCAAGCATATGCCCTGCTGGACCACTTCGCGGACCACTATCCGGACAGCATTTTTGTTGCCACCGCTCCCGTCCTGCTGGCGAACGCGCATTTGCAGCAGAAAGACGCAAAGGGCGCGCTGGCGGTGCTGGCTCCGCTGGCGAATTCACCCGCGGCCGCGCAGATTAGCTTCCAATACGCCCTGGGACGCGCCTATCAACTGGCGGGCGACACGGCCCACGCAGCGCCCCTCTTCACCAGGATCTATACCACCCAGCCGCTGGCGGAGGATGCAACCGAGGCGGCTGCACAGTTGCAGGCGATGGGTTCTCCGCTGAGCGCCGCCCAGCGCAAAACCCACGCGGACGCGCTCTTCAACGCCAAGCGATATAGCGAAGCCGGCGCTGAATACGACGCCATCGGCAGAAACAGCCCGGACCTGATCGCCGCCGACCGCAACGCGCTGACCATCTACGCGGCGGTGTGCGACTTCAAGCTGAAGCGCCTGAGCCGGCGCGATGTCGAGAAGCTTCCCGAGACCGGCGACGATACCGCGGCGGCAAAGCTGTATATGCTGGCGGAGCTCTCGCGCAACGAGGGCGACCGCGCCGGTCACGACGCCGTGATCGCCGAGATGCTGCAGCGTTTTCCCGCCAGCCGATGGCTGGAGGAGGCACTCTATTCGGGAGGCAACATGTACCTCCTGAATCACGATGCGCAACAGGCAATCTATCACTACTCCACTTTGGTGAAGATGTTCCCCAACAGCACCTACGCGCCTTCCGCGCACTGGCGCGCGGCCTGGATGAACTATCGCATCCGCAACTATTCCGACGCGGCGCGGCTGATGGATGAGCAGATCGAACGCTACGCAGGGGGCATTGAAATCCCCGGCGCACTCTACTGGCGCGGGCGCATCTACGAGGACGAAGAGCACAACTTCCCCCAGGCTGTGAACTACTACCGCAGGTTGACGGAGATCTACCCGGACTATTACTACGCCAACCTTGCGAGGCAGCGTCTGGCCGTGCTCGGCGCGCAGCACACGACTCCGCCCGCCCCATCGCTGAGTGCCGCGCAGAAGGCTCCCGAACCGGGGCTGACCGGCGATTTGCCGGAGAACGATACGCACCTGATCAAGGCGCGGCTGCTGGCAAATGCGGCACTCAATGAGTACATCGCGCCCGAGATTCGCGCCAGTCCTGGCTCGGACGAGTGGGGAGCGCTGGCGCAGGCGGAGATATACGTCTCCTATGGCGAGTACACACGCGCGTTGCAGTCGATGAAGCACAGCGGCATTTCCTTCTACACCACGCCTATGGATCAGGTGCCCGTCATCTACTGGCACCTTTTGTTCCCCCAGCCGTACTGGAAAGAACTGGTGGCCAATGCGGGAAACAGTGGGCTGGACCCGTACCTGGTGGCGTCGCTGATCCGGCAGGAGTCGGAGTTCAACGCCGGAGCGGTAAGCCCCAAGAGCGCGTACGGATTGATGCAACTGCTGCCATCGGTGGGGAAATCAGTGGCGAAGAAGACTGGGATCAAGCGGTTCTCGACGGCGCAGTTGCTGGACCCGTCGGTGAATCTGGAGTTGGGGACCGCGAACCTGAAACAGGCGATCGACCGTTTTGGCGGGCAGGTGGAGTACGCGCTGGCGGCCTACAACGCGGGCGACACGCCGGTCCGGCAATGGCTCGCGAGCAACGACTACAAGGATGTGCCCGAGTTTGTCGAGTCGATCCCCTACACCGAGACGCGGGAGTACGTACAGTCGATCCTGCGCAACCGGGAGATGTATCGCGCGCTTTACCCAGTCCGCTAGCCGCCGATTGGAGGAAGCGATCATCCGATCTCGCCCAGGGGTTTACGATGTGGAAGGCAACCGCCAGGCCCGGATGGCGAAATTGGCAGACGCAGCGGACTTAAAATCCGCAGACCGTAACTGGTCGTGGGGGTTCAAGTCCCCCTCCGGGCACCAGATAAACTGTTTATTATCAATAATATACGAAATGGATTATTCCTGGCGTGGCCAAAGTACAACTCAGCTGACGAGCTCTTCCCGAACACGATGAGCCCGATTGACCCTTTTGAAACAAAGCAGCTGCTTTAGAATCCGCACTTCCCGTCCCGCAAAGCTCGCCGCCAGCATGGTCCAGAAACGCTGTTCCAAAAGGTGTGGGTTATGAAACAGCCTAAGAATACGCCATGGCGAGAAGAGCGTTTTCCGGTGACTCATTTTGCATCCGGAACTAGCGTAAGGCGCGATCAGGCCGATTACTGGCGTTCTCTGCGGGTACTGATTCGACTGCTGCGTATTGCTGTTTTATCGCTTACGACTATTCCAAATCGGACAGCAACAACTGCAAAATGGTTCGGCTCCTACCCGGCAAGCTGGAAGGCGACAAGAACAACGCCGTCCCAGGCAACCGGGTGACCGGAGCCATCGGTAGCGGGCTCAAACTTTGTAGCCATGACGGCGCGCTTGGCGGACTCGTCCAAACCGTGGCCAAGACCTCTGGTAACACCCAGAACTTCGACTGCGCCATCCGGCAATACGCGGATGTGGATGGTCACCACACCCTCGACATGCATCTGCCGGGCCTCCTCGGTGTACTCAGGCTTCGGCTTGGAGATGACCTTGGGCGCCTTGATCTCAACGGCGGCTACGGCAACGGCCGGCTTGGGCGCGGGTGAAGGCTCGTTCTGCCCAAGGTTGACGCGACCGGCGACTGCCTTGCCCGTGCCGGTGCCACCGGGAACGCCGTGGGGAATGCCGGCCACGGCGACCACGCCGTTGCCCTTAATGCTGGTGCTCTCCGGGCTTCCATTGCCGAGGACGACCTTGGTTGCCGGCGGGCCGTTGCCAGTGTTCGCCGAATTCATTCCCGGGAAACCTGCCGCCAGGTTCACGGAAGCAACTGCGGGCCCTTTGAGGTTGTTGAGCGGGCTGGTGGGATTGCCGAGGCGGACCGCGCTGGGATGCGCATCATGGCTCGGAACCGAGGCCGCTTCCGGGTGCGCCAGGCTGACGGCAGCGGGCGCTGCCATGGCGACAATTTTCTGAGGCGCAGGCGGCGCCAAAATCGGCTTCGGATTCTCCATCTTGGACGATCGGTTGTTTGGGCAGCTCCGGGGGTTTGATCTTGGGGATGACGATCTTGGGTTGCTCGACCTTGGTGAGTTCCGGAAGCTTGGGTTTGGGTGGGGGGAGTGACCTTCGGCTTGACCGGCTCAGGCTGCTTCTTGATCACCGGCTCGACCAACATGGCCAGCTTTCTGTTGGCTTCAATGGTCTGCGTGGCGGCCGGGCTGATGATGGTGACGACGCACGCGAGCAACACATTGATCGTCAGCGACATAGCCGTGGATGCCTTGCTTAGATGTCCGGCATCGAGCACGCCGAAGTGCGCAAACTGCATGCTTTAGCTGGGCCGAGATTCGCACTGCGGAGTGGGACTGCCATAATCGGGATTGCTTCCTTGTATTCGCCACGTCAGGCGCGATGGAGCCTGCGCCTGACATGGGGCACCCGGCCATAAACTTCCTCGACTCACTAATTGGTCGAGCAAGCTATCGGCAGATTCCCGCGCGAAATATAGCGTACAACTCGCGACTTACGTAGAAGATGCAGATGCCTCTCAAACAAAGACCGTGTGGTCGGGCGACAGCAGCCTCATGAGACTGAATCGCTGTCACCGCACCCAGCTCTTGCCACGTCGCAAATTAGAATCTCTCACAACTCAAATGAAAATTGCGCGGCCGCTCTATTCGACAACCCGGCTCTTTGGCGAGTGGAAGCGCGAGAAGCCGATATAGAAGGTCTCGGCGTCGGTGCCCGGGTTGTGTTCAGCTATGTTTGCGTTCGACATGTGGATATAACGGAATCCGAGGGTGGTCGAGAAATGGTGATTCTGGTAGATGTGAAAGCCTAATCCAAAGTCCACGGTATGCATAAACTGCGAGCCTTCCGGCGAGAGAACGCGCTCGTGAAAGTAGAGGACACCGTAGTTGCAGCGCCAAAAAGGTTGAATGCGATGGCCGGGAAAGAAATCGAAGCTAAAGCCCAGGGGCGTGACTCCGCCGCCGATGATCTGCTTGCGGCTGATCTCGACGTTGCCCATGTCGTTCTGGTTGTAGATTGGCTCTTCGAGATTGATGTACGGGGTGACCTCGGGTGAGTAGGAATAGGTGACATGGCGTCCGTTCTTGATCACGCGGGAGTAGCGGAGATTGATAACCTCGGTGTCGACGTCCTTGCGATAGCCGAGCCAATGGCCGCTCATGCGCGCGATGCCGACCGTAATGGCGAACTCGTGGGTACCGCCGTAGCGTTGAGGCGGCCGTACTATGGGAGCGGGTGACGTGCGGACAATCGCTGAACTCTCCGAGTGGGGGACCAAGCCCGCAAGCGTCACAGCGCTGTCCGGATAATCGATATCCGGGATGGAAGAAGAAGACGTTATAGCTCCGGTGGATTTGTCCGGGACCGCGCGAAAGGAAAGATCGCTAGGGACTCGTCCAACGAAGAGCCCGGTTGAGCTCTGAGCTTGCAAGATGGATGAGCCGGACCCGAAGAGAAGAAACAGCGGAAGGACATATTTGGAATAGACAAAGCTCGAAGTCATGTAACTCCCTCGACTCGTTTTCTCGATTGAGGAAGTTATCGGCGGCCCTCGTCGTTACTTTAGTTTCAAAATTACCGTGCAATTCGGTCTCGCTTTGACGCAGCCCCGCCGAACGAGATTCGTCCAATTCCAGACCGCCTATGAAGTGCGATCCGCGACGCGCACGAAATGCATTCGTCATGGGCCGCATGGCGGACAGTCTGTGGATTCCACCGCGCGAGTGCGGTCCACTTGGGATGCGGAGAGTGAGCAAATTCCCTCTTGCCATACCCCGACCTGTTCTTGAGTTTCTTTCAGAACCTTGGAAAAGCGTCCGTGGAAAGCCGCGCTCCTACGTCCGCCAGCCTTTGTTCGAGGTCGTGGCCCGGAGTGGGACAGGCTCGAACCGCACTCTTGCCAATAGCCAGCAGTGCAGAACGATAGGCATCCATCGTTATATGTAGTCGTCTCCGGCGGAGAGTCGCTTTCTCGGGTGATTGAGAAGACAGCAGATGCCGATATGAAACTTACTGGTTTCATTCTGGAGTCTCGCATGCCACAGAGCGCTTTCCGCAGGTCGTTCCTTCTAAATCACAACCTCCTCCTCCTGGTCGTTTCTATCACTGTCTCAGGGCTTGTCTCCCATTCCACCTTCGCGCAGAACACCCTTGGTCTCCTTGCTTCCTCGGGTCCGGATATCGCCAGCAAGGGTCCCGCACCCACGGCCGATGCCGTGAAGCCTTTAACTGCGGCTGCAACCACGTCAAGGATGTCGGCTCCCGTCTCGACAAGTGCGCCTGCGATCGCTGCGGGGACTGGAGTCGGCGCGCGAAAGCCGGTGACTACGACCGTCCACGTTACAGCAGCGGCCGACGCAGCGGATACCAACGAGGGTTATGAGCGTAGGATCAGTACGCGAGAGGTTGAGCAAAGCGCCGGCACCTTTGGTGACCTAGGGCGGTTCATGCAGACGCTTCCCGGAGTGGTCTCAGACAACGACGAACGCAACGATTTCATCGTTCGCGGAGGCAATCCATCAGAGACCTTGTTCGTGATCGACAACATCGAGATGCCATCGATCAATCAGCTGGCCCTATCGGACACAACCGGCGGCTTTGTCTCGATGATCGACAACGCCGCGGTTCAGCACACCACACTGCACACCGACGCCTACGACAGCAAGTTCGACCAACGGCTATCGGCCGTGGTCGAAATTTCGACACGGCCCGAAGGACCTGTCGGCTACCACGCCCGCTCCGAGTTTGGCATAGGTGGTACGGGGGGATCTATCGAGCGACCGCTGGGTACGGACGGGTCGATGTTCGTTTCGCTGCGACGCAGCATCCTGAACTGGTTCACAGACGACATCGGGATGAACGGGGTGCCTATCTATAGCAACGGGCTGGTGCGGGCCGATCGGCGCCTGGACGAAAAGAACAATTGGTGGGGGCTATCGCTTACCGGCGTCGATTCGATGGTGATTCATCCTAGCCCCACAGATTTATTTGAGACGAACCCATTCGATATCCACTACAACGGCTGGCGGAACACCAGCGGCATCAACTGGGAACACATCTTCTCGGTCAGCTCTTTCGGCCTATTCAGCATTAGCAACTCTGAGCAGCAACAGACGATCAACGCAGATGCCCAGCTTCTGAACGACACGCAGGTGTATTACGAGAATTCGCACGATGGCATTTCCACGCTCAAGTACGACTGGACCCTCCAGGCAAATCATCGGTTTACTTGGACCGCGGGCGGCCAGGCAAGTCTCGATCGCATGAGTTACAACGTACAGCAGCCAATCGGGATTCCCAATCCATACGGTTCTGACCTCACCTCCGGGGATGCGATGTCGATCCTACGTGTGTTTACGCCGGCATCTTCCGCCGCATATGGGCAGGTTGCGCTGGAATTGCCGCACGGCATGAGGGTGGTCGCGGGCGAACGAGTCTCTCAGTGGGCGATCGTCGGAAGTACGACAGCCACCGGCAAGACGCTGTTCTTCGCACCGGTATTCGGCAGAATGATTCACATGGGCTATTCGGAGTACGCCCAGCTCCCACCGTCGCTCTACCTGCTGGCGTTCGCCAATCAGCGCAACCTTACGCCCATTCGTTCGCGCCA
Source organism: Granulicella sp. (assembly GCA_003162875.1). Taxonomy (GTDB): domain Bacteria; phylum Acidobacteriota; class Terriglobia; order Terriglobales; family Acidobacteriaceae; genus Edaphobacter. Next base: position 5,140 of record PLUT01000120.1, on the reverse strand, counting down.
ACTGACTGCGGGTATCATTGCCGCCGACACACGCAGGATAAAGGTAACTGTCAATGCCTACCAAAAGCTCTATAGCGACTACCCGGTGTCTGTGACCTTTCCTCAACTGTCGATGGCGAACATCGTGGACACCTTCGGGCAGGCATTTCTGATGTTTCCGATGGTCAGCAAGGGGCAGGGAGTGGCGCGCGGAGTGGAAACCAGTGTCGATGCCAAGCCTTTCCGTCGGTTGACCTTGACCGGAAGCCTCACCTACATGCGGAGCTGGTACTCTGGCCTGGACGGGGTGCTGCGTAAAGGCAACCTCGACATGCCGCTAGACGGGAACGTTTTGGGGAATATCCTCCTCGGCAGAGGCTGGACTGCATCCTTCCGCTACAGCGGAGCGACCGGCAGGCCCTACACGCCAGACAACATGGCGCTCAGCGAGGCGCAGGACCGGGACGTATATGACCTGACTCAGATCAACGCCGTGCGCGCCCCGATGTACAGTCGGCTCGACTTTCGCTGGGAATGGACGCATCAACTGCGCCGCGGATCGTTGGTGACGCATTTCGGGCTCGAGAATGCACTGGATAGAAGCAACTTCTACTCCAACGAGTGGAGGTCCAATTGTCAGATCAGCTTCAACACGGTGTGCGGAGTACTCCAACAAAACCAAATGCCAATGTTTCCTGATGCTGGCCTGCAGTGGGCATTTTAGGATTCACCGCTTTGCTCAGCTGGACGTTCGTGGCATCGACACGGTCATGACCGCCGCGCTGGCAGGCTCAAGCTCACGCCGGGTTAGGAATTCACGTGGATTCCAATGGTCAGCGCGGGATGCGGAAGGGTTGGCGGAATTGAGTTTTCTGCGGATTCCTGCGCTCAGGGATCGTAAGACGGACATCGGGATCCTGGTTGCTAACTTCATGGAATGCATGCAACGAGAGACCGGTATGGCGCACACCTTTTCCGATGAAGCCCTCGACCTGATGATCAAATACGACTGGCCGGGCAACAAGCGGGAACTCGAGAACGCGATCCGACGCGCAGTCGCCCTATCTTCTGGTCCCGTTCTGGAAGTGGCAGACTTGCCACCGGAATTGCAGAGTTTTCGAGCCTGCTCTGAGGATGCCGAACTCACGGCAGATATGTCAGAGACGCGCCGGGCTCATGATCAGTCGGCAATTGAGGTCATTGCATCCGTGACTGATGTCGAGAGGCGCGCGATTCTATGCGCCATCGGGCAGTTGAATGGAGATTGGCCCTTAGCGGCGAAGCTTTTGGGAATGGGGAAAACAACACTCTATTCGAAAACTCAAGGAGTACCAGGAGACCGACGAATAGACTACGTCGATATGAAATCGCCAGGCACAACCTGCCCTTTCTCTTCTAGGTAACGCTGGGCGAGCTATTTCCAAACTTCTTCGATTGGACAAGAACCCTGTCGGCACGTGTGAGTAACTCTGACGCATCCGAGCCATTGAGCGGGAAAAGTGAGTTGCCGAAACTAAGCGTCGGTATAAGCGCGGCCCTCCCATACTGGAGAGGCTGTTGTACGGCACTGAGAAGGCGACTGATCGCTACACTTGCCTCCACAACACTGCGTAATCCCGGGGTCAACAAGAGAAACTCATCACCATCCATTCGAATGACCGTTTCCGTTGGGTGAATCGCGCCTTTCATGCGTCTGGCAATCTCCCTTAGCACGCCATCCCCTACGTCGTGTCCGTAGGTTTCGTTAATCTGCCTGAAGTTATCGATATCCATTAAAGCGATCCCTAGAAGTGTTCCACTACTTTCTGCCTGCGACAATAATCCAGAAATCCTGTCGATCAGCAAGTACCTGTTTGGCAAGCCGGTCAAGAAATCATGCGATGCGAGTCGTTCCGCCCGCGTCTCACACTTATCCAGTTTGAACTCTAGTTGTTTCATCGCTGTGACATCGACGGCATGGANNCAAATCGTGCCGTCAGGGCGTGTGATCGTTCGCTCGAACACCTGTATTTCCCCGTTCAGCGCACCGCGAATATGGGGCAAGCTGAGCTCGTATGAAGCCCCGAGAAATTCATCGATTGAAACGCCAAGCATCTCGTTCGAAGACTTACCGAACCACATTTCGTACGCAGAATTTGCGAATCGACACCGTAAGTCACTGCTCCAATAGCCCAGAAGCGAGTCGACGGCATTGGCGACTTTGTTGGCGAGAACAAGGGTTTCGTCGGGCATGGTATCCTTTGCGCCGTTTTCGCACACGGCGTGTGATTTCCATAGAGCTCTTCTGGGGAATTAACCCAGGCTAGCAGATTCTGATGCGGTTTAACTTCAACAGAAAGCAAACGCGGGTAACCAAGACTCGCCGAACTGTCGTCTGGCCGGCGATTCAGGCTTGTATTCGTGGGCGTGAGAGGGCAGTGCGCGTCCTGTCGTTGTCGGGGCGCCCTGATAGTGTCCCATCGTCAATTAAGGCCGATCCGGTGGCGACCACGTCCGACAAGTGCATCCGTCATTCGGCCGTGAAAGGGTAAGTTGCTGATAATGCAACTTTTAAAGCGCAGACTGGGAACCAACCGAATACGCTTTCACTCGGAAGCTCCCCACTACATAAAACCCGTGATGTGCACGCATCCTCCCACACGTGCCGGCCCGCCACCGGTGCCGGCATGGCAGCCACAACTGAAGACACCCGCCCCACCTCTCTTGATCAGCACAACCGTAAATGCATACTGCATCACTATTGCTACGTGCGAAGGGGCAGCCCGTACTCTTTGAGCTTGCGATAGAGAGTCGTTTTGCCGATTCCGAGCAGCCGCGCGGCCATTAATTTGTCCCCCCCCAATTGCCGCATAGTGCCGATAATCGCCTGTTTTTCAATCTCGCTGATCGGGACGATGCCGTTGCAATGGTTCGAAGCGGCATTCGGGACGCCCTCTCCGGCTTGATTAGCGGAAACGGCGGCCTCTTGGTAACTTGTGCGGAATTCATGGAGTTGAGTGGGCAGGTCGGCCGCGTGTAACCCGCCCCCGGAGGACATCGCACACGCATGCTCGATCGCGTGCTGCAACTCACGCACGTTGCCCGGCCAGTCGTATTCCATCATCAGTCGGAGCGCATCTTCGGAGAAGCTATGCAGTGCTCCCGACTCGCGCCGTTCGCGCTCCAGAAAGTATTCGGCCAGAAGCGCAATATCCTCTCTCCGGTCGCGTAGCGGGGGAATCTCCAGGTTCACCACATTCAGGCGGTAGTACAGGTCCTTGCGGAAGAGCCCCTGCGCGACCATTGCGTTAAGATCACGGTTGGTCGCGGCCAGCACCCGCGCCGAGATCGGAACCGCGTGGGTCGCTCCCACCGGACGCACCTCTTTCTCCTGGAGTGCACGTAGCAATTTCGCCTGCAAATCTAGAGGCAGCTCGCCGATCTCATCGAGGAAAACCGTACCGCCTCCGGCCGCAGCAAGCAGGCCTTGTTTTGCCAGGTTGGCGCCGGTGAATGCGCCTTTGACGTGGCCGAACAACTCACTCTCGATCAACGTCGGCACCAGCGCGCAGCAGTCCACCGGAACAAACGGCCTGGACGCATGTGGCCCGTATGCGTGGATCGCTTGAGCCACGACCTCCTTGCCGGTGCCGCTCTCGCCGAGGATCAGCACAGGATGGGTTGACAGCGCCACCTTCGACAGGAGGCGATAGACCTTCTCCATCCCGGGTGAAGTCCCGATCAGGTTTCCCATGCCACGCTCGGTGCGCAGCCTCTCGTGTAGCCGACGGCTCTGCAGGTCGAAATGAAGCCTGCGGCTCGATTGATGGAGCACCGTCGTCAACTGCTCCAGCCCAAACGGCTTGGTCAGATAGTCGTCCGCACCGGCGCGCATCACCTCCACCGCCGAAGGCACCGTTGCAAACGCGGTCATGATTACAACGCCAGTGTGAGGATAGAGCGCTTTGATCTCGCCGAGCAGTTTCAAGCCGTCACCGCCCGGAAGCCTCAAAGCGAGGAGAATCAAGTCCACCGGCTGCTGTTCTCTTAGGACCGCCAGGGCCTCCGGCACTGTTCCCGCCGAGAGCGGAACAAATCCCATTCGAGAGGCAGCCATGCAGCACGTCCCACGCAATTGCACGTCGTTGTCTACTACCAGGAGACGGAGCCCGAGCGACGGCAGGGCGCAGTAAGGATCACGCGCTCCGAGGAGGTTTTGGGCGTCGTGGAGCAGGCGATCACCCTGTTCAGCCGTCGGGCCAGAATCGGAGCAAGGGCGACTCTGACTAACCGCGAGACTTCTGGGAATGGGTAGTCGGTGGCTAACCGCGAGGGCGCCAGAAAGATCCGACGCCGCAGCATCCCTCGAGAAAGACGAAGTTGATGACCCGGAACACCTATACATCCCTGAGGCGATGGAACTCTGCTTTTGCTGCACAGTCAGTACTCCAGTAATAGCCTGCATCTTGCTGTCAGATATCACGGCTAGTAAGTCTAACCGAACTGAAGCCTACGGTGTCTACAAGAAAACAGCGCCATTCCCGTTTTGGGAAACGCATGGATCGGCGGCTGGAATGCCCGTCGTCTTTTGAACCAGTTGAGCTGAGGCAAACTTGGTATGAGAGGAGCTAACGAGAAATGAACCGGTCGAGGACGGCGTCTGAGTGCGCGCCGCGCGTGGCTACCCTCCAACAAAACCATATGCCAATGTTTCCTGATGCTGGCCTGTAATGGGCTTTCTAGGATTCACCGCTTTGGCTCAGCTGTGCGGCACATCTACAGAGGCAGTACGTTTATCTCCCTGTTTCCACGATTTTCCTCGTGGATCGCGACCGCATAGCGTCGGCGTAGCTTCTTCCCGGCTCCGCTCATGATGATCCGCAGGGATTGGACGTTCCTCTTCTGCTTACCGATGAGTTTTCCAGTGTCATCCGGGTGGGCGTGGACGGTAAAGGTGGCACCGTCTTCCGTTACCCCAGTCTCGATGACAACGACTTCAGGCCGATCAACCAGTGCGCCGACGATTTTGAATAGCAGGTTGTAGGCCGAAACATCTCTTGGGTCGGACAACGGAAATCCTCCTCAGGGCGAGCACATAACCCTGACTGTCGACCGAGTGCTGCCACTCTGTGGAGTTCGGGGCCAAAGAGTCTATCGGTAGATTAGGGCGTGTTCACACTAC
>PLUT01000291.1 GCA_003162875.1 Granulicella sp. | reverse complement strand
CCTTTGAGTTAATAGGTGACTGCCGGCCGGTTAAATGGAAAAGCCCAGTCGCGAGGACTGGGCTTTTCCATTTCTTACTTACTTCTTAAGTATACGGAATCGAGTGAAACTCATCTGCTATGCGGAAGGAAGTTTTATCTCGTTTGGATGGTAGGTTGTGGCGGGTTTTGCACAGATTTGGGGGGTTGACAACTTTCCGGGGCGGCAAAAAGCAGATTCCTTCGCTGCGCTGCGGAATGACAAGCAGGAACGAGAAGCAGATTCCTTCGCTGCGCTACGGAATGACAAGCAAGGGCGGTGGAATGACAAGCAAGGGCGCTGGGCGGCGGCCGGGCGGGGTTGAGGGCTTTCGAATAATGAGCTATGAGCTATCCAGCTATGAGCTAACAACAAACGGCTATCCAGCTATGAGCTAACAAACGGCTATCCAGCTATCGCTGATAGCTATCAGCCGTCAGCGGCCAGCTATGAGCCAGGAGCAATACGGAGATTCTGGACTTCGTCCAGAATGACGACTTCAAGGGGGCTGCGCCAGAATGACGACTTCGCTCAGGGTCAGAGGACGGTGAAGGAGTGAGGGGTGGGTGTCTATTGAGGGTTGGATTCCCGGACGGTGTAGCCCTGGGGAAGTTCGAAGAGGGCACGGTCGGGCGCGGTCTGCTGCAGGTCGGTGACTTCGGTGGTGGATTTGCCGGTGCGCGGGTCGTCGGTGACGGAGCGCATCTGGATGCCGAGGTCGGGGGCGGTCCAAGACTCAGTGACCGTGGTCATGTCGCGATCGTTGCCTTCATAGCCGGCGGGTATGGTTCGCGTATAGCGGTAGCCTTCGACGTAGATACCGGCGATGGTCTGGGGCGGCAACGATTCCTGTTTGTAGGGGAAGTAGCGCCGCGCGGAGGCTGGTGTGGGGGACGCGGCGGGCGCGGCGGCCGGTTGGGCCGGCTGCGGATAGTGATATACAGTGACGATTTTTGCGGAGTTAGGGGCGTCGATGTTCCAGCTGTAACGGACACGGGCAACGTTGTCAGTCACGGTGACGAAGTGGGACTGGGTGATGGTGGTTTCCATGCGGGTTCGGCCGGTGGCATCGCGCCAGGTCTGCGCCTGCGTGACGCTGGTGATGGTGGTGCCGTCGGCGAGCGTCTGGACGCGGGTGGATTGCTGCTTGGCGATGTAGGGCGTGTAGGTGCGTGGCGGCGTGGCGGGTGGGCAGTTGCAGGCTGCGGTGTTGGCCGCCGGGGTTGCCGCGGCGGGCGCGGCGCTTTTAGCGGAGACGGTCGCGCTGGACCTGGCAGTGACGGCGGGCTTGCGGGTTGGGGTCTTTGCGGTTTGAGCGGCGGCGATCTGGGAAGGCGTGAAGGCTATGGCAAGAAGAAGGGCGGTAAGGAGAGAATGCAACGTGAGCCTCGCTTAGGTGGAACGAGCCAGTGTACTCCTGGAAGTTTGAAGTGCGAGGAAGGAGATTGGAGGCGGGACGGGTTCGCGATGGCGGTGGTCGGGTAGGATGGCGGGATGGGTGTTTTGGGGTATATGTGCGTTATGAGGGCCGGGACGTTGCTGATGAAGTGGATTGGGACGGGGTTGCGGCCGGCCTTGCCGCTGTTGCTGGGGGTGGGCTGGATGGCGATGGGAGGCGCGCTGCAGGGGCAGGAGGCCGCGCCGGCAGGGATGGATGCGACGGCGCTGGTGCGGCGGGCGATCCAGCGCTGGCCGGCGGAGGAGAAGAGTCATCGGCCGATGCAGTACCTGCTGCGCAAGAAGGATGAGCGGCGCGATACGACGAAGGAGATCGTCGAGACCAAGGACGGCGACGTGGCGCGGCTGGTGGCGATCGACGGGAAGCCGCTGAGCGCGGATGCGAACCAGGCGGAGTTGCAGCGGCTGGACGACCTGAAGGCATATCCGGAGATGCAGCAGCGTCGCAAACGGAGCGAGCAGAAGGACCAGGACCGAGTCGACCGGCTGATGGGGAGGTTGCCGGACGCGTTTGTCTACCGGATGGAGGGGTTGGAGCCGTGTGCGGCGGGCAGGTGCTACCGGCTGAGCTTTACGCCGAATGCGAATTGGCAGCCGCCGGATATGGAGTCGGAGTTCTTTCGCGGCGTGCAGGGCGAGGTGTGGATCAGCCAGTCCGCGGAGAGGCTGACGCGGCTGGAGGCCCGGTTTGTGGCGGATGTCAGTGTCGGATTGGGAATTGTGGGCAAATTGTACAAGGGCGGAACAGTGACGCTGGAGCAGGCCGACGTGGGCGGAAACGATTGGCAACTGACCCGCATGACGGTGCATGTGACCGGCAAGGTGTTCCTGGTGAAGTCGCTGAGCTACCAGATGACCCAGGAGGCGAGCCACTTTTTGACGGTGACGCCGGGGATGGGGTACGCCGCGGCGATCGAGATGCTGAAGCAACTGCGGACAGATGGGACGGCCGGGGAAAAATAGATGTCGATACGCCGGGAGATTGGGCCGATGCTGCGTCTCGCCCTGCCGCTGGTGCTGGCGGAGGTGGGATGGATGTCGATGGGCGTGGTGGACACGATCATGGTGGGACATCTGCCGCGACCGGCGGTGACGATTTCGGCGGCGGCGCTGGGGCAGGTGCTCTACAACACGCTGGCGTTCGGGGTGGGCGGGGTGCTGCTGGGGCTGGATACGTACATCTCGCAGGCGCACGGTGCGGGCGAGTGGGACGACGCGAACAAGTGGCTGCTGAGCGGTGTGGTGCTGGCGGGTCTGCTGAGCGCGGTGCTGATGGGGATGGTGTGGGTGGTGCCGCTAGCGATGATGCGTCTGCCCGTCGGAGGCGGAGAGGCGGGGCGCGAGGTGATGCGGCAGGCGGTGGGATTTCTGGGCGCACTGAATTGGGGAACGCTGCCGCTGTTTCTGTATATGACGTTCCGGCGATATCTGCAGGCGTTCAACCATGTGCGTCCGATCGCGGCGGCGGTGGTGAGCGCGAACCTGGTGAATGCAGGGCTGGACTGGCTGCTGCTGTTCGGGCATCGGTTCCATGTGGGCGGACTGAGCGCAGGGATTCCGGCGTATGGCGTGGTGGGGGCGGCGGTGTCGACGGCGCTGGCGCGGGTTTATTTGGCGGCGTTTGTGGGCGCGGCGGTGTGGTGGGTGGATCGGCGGCACGGGTACGGATTGCGGCGGGCGGAACGAGTGCTGGATTGGGCGCGGGTACGGAAGCTGGTCGGCCTGGGGGCTCCGGTGGGCGCGCAGATCTTTGTGGAGATTGCGATCTTTGCGACGGTGACGGCGCTGATTGGGGTGATGGGTCCGGTGCAACTGGCGGGGCATGAGATTGCGCTGAACTGCGTGAGCTTCACATTCATGGTGCCGTTTGCGATTTCGNNGCGGCGGCGGGATGGACCGCGATCGGGCTGGGCGCGGGGTTCATGCTGTCAATGTCGGGGCTGCTGGTGAGCGTGCCGGCAAAGATTGCGGGAGGATTTACGCATGGGCCGGACGTGATTCGGGCGGCGGTGCCGCTGCTGCTGGTGGGGGCGGCGTTCCAGTTCTTCGACGGCGTGCAGGTGACGGCGACCGGCGCGCTGCGCGGGCTGGGCAACACTCATGCGGGGCTGGTGGTGCAGCTGATCGGATACTGGGTGGTGGGACTGCCGCTGGGATTGTGGCTGGGGTTCGGGCGAAAGATGGGAGCGGTGGGGTTGTGGATCGGGCTGGCGGCGGGGCTGCTGATTGCGGGGGTCAGTTTGATTACGGTTTGGGCGCGGACGGTACGGCGAGACGTGGTGAGGGTTTAGGGCTTTCAGCGGTCAGCGGTCAGCGGGAATTGGGTGGTGGATGCGGCGATGGGTAGAGACACACCCCATGGTCGATGCGAAGAAACTGCGTCGAACATGGGGCACCCGACATTTGGGGGCTAGGTGGAGGGCAGTTGCTCGCGGATGCGGGTGCGGGAGCGGGTGGTGATGAGCAGGGCGGCGGCGAGGATGAGCGCGCCTCCGGTGCGGGCGCTGGGGCCGAGGGCTTCGCCGAGGATGAAAACGCCGAGCAGTGAGCCGATGAGTGGTTCCATGTTGAGCAGCACGCCGGCCTGGGAGGCGGCGACCTGGGTGAGGCCCCAGTTCCACAGCAGGGTGGTGGAGGCGGTGCAGAGCAGGCCGCTGGCGGCGAGCGCGAGCCAGGCGCGCAGCGAGATGTGGTGGACGGGCGGCAGGCCATAGAGGAGCGGGACGCAGATGAGGAGCATCGCAGTGCCGCAGGTAATGCCGTAGGCGCTGACGACGATGGCGGAGTGGCGTTCCATGAGGCGCTTGTTGATGAGGACCCAGCCCAGCGCGATGACCAGCGAGAGGACGACGAGGAGGTCGCCGGCGAGGGTAGGGCCGGCCGGCCCTGCGGGGTGCGCGGAGCTGTGGCGGGCGCCGAGCGCGATGAGGGCGGCGCCGATGGTGGAGACGACCAGGGCGAACCAGCCGGTCGCGTCCATGCGCTCGCGGGCGAACAGGGTGGCGGCGACGGCCAGCAGGACGGGCATGGTGCCGACCATCAGTGAGGCGTGGGAGACGGTGGTGAGGGCGAGGCCGGAGAACTGGATGAGGAACTGGAGCGGAACTCCGAGGAAGGCGCAGAACAGGAGGGTGCCCCACTCGCGGCGATCGAAGCTGGGCCGGTGGGTGAAGAGGAGCGGGAGCAGCACCAGGGTGGCGAAGAGGAAGCGGTAGAGCACCATGGCGCCGACGCCCATCTCGACCAGGGCGATCTTGCCGAAGAAGAAGCCGCAGCCCCAGAGGGAGCTGGCGAGGGCGCAGGAGGCGAAGCCGAGGGTGCGATTCTTAGGAGACACGGGGACAGGTTAAAGGGTATCAGCCGGGGTGGGTGGGAGAAGGAGAGCAACCCACCCATCGCGACGAAGCTGCGAAGGATGGGCCACCCGGCGCTCAAGTGTAACCCCATGGTCGTCGCGATAAGGCGGCGACGAACATGGGGCACCCGTTTGTTGTCGAGCTATGAGCGGTGAGGTTTTGAGCTATGAGCCGTAGGCTTTCGGCGATCGGCTTTCGGCTTTGACTTACCAGACGCGGCAACTGTTGGCGGGGACCATGGGGGTGGGTTTCTTGCAGCCGAAGGCGTCGGCGAAGCCGGGCTGGTTGACTATGGTGTCGTTGACGCGGATGGTGTCGGGCGAGTGGGGGTCCTGGAGGACTTGTTCGCGGATGGCTTGGGGGCGCGTGTTCTCGCAGAAGTTCTGCGCGAAGGCGATGTAGAAACGCTGCGGTCCGGCGAAGCCATCGACCTTGGCGTTGACGTCGAGGTGGTCCTCCTTGGCGCGCTCGAGGTAGGCCATGTAGGCGAGCAGGAGACCGCCGTTGTCGGCGGTGTTTTCTCCGAGGGTGAGCTTGCCGTTGACCTTGACGTCATCGACCGCGGTGGAGGAGCCATACTCGTTGACGAGGCAATCGGTACGGGTGGTGAAGTTCTTCAGGTCTTCTGGGGTCCACCAGTCGTCGAGGTTGCCTTTGGCGTCGAACTTGCGGCCTTCGTCGTCGAAGCCGTGGGTGAGTTCGTGGCCGATGAACATGCCGATGTGGCCGTAATTGACGGCATCGTCCTGGGTGCGGTCATAGAAGGGCGGCTGCAGGATTCCGGCGGGGAAGTTGATGTTGTTCATGCTGTCGTCGTAGTAGGCGTTGACGGTGGGCGGGGACATCGCCCACTCCAGGGGATCGACGGGCTTGCCGATTTTGTTGAGCTCGCGATCGTTCTCGAAGGCGTTGGCGCGGAGTTCGTTGCCGAGCGGGTCATCGGGCTTGACGATGAGCTTGGTGTAGTCGCGCCACTTGTCGGGATAGCCGATCTTGTTGGCGATGGCGGCGAGTTTTTCGCGGGCGCGCGCCTTGGTTGCGGGCGACATCCAGTCGATCTGGTCGAGGTCGCGGCCCATGGCGGCTTCGATGTCGTGGACCATCTGCAGCATCTTGGCCTTGCTGTCGCCGGCGAAGTACCGTTCGACGTAGACCTTGCCGAGGGCCTCGCCGAGTGCGCCGTCGACCGCGGTGGAGCAGCGCTTCCAGCGGGCGCGCTGCTCGGGCTGGCCTTCGAGAATGCGGCCATAGAAGTCGAAGTTCTCGTCGTCGAGGGCCTTGGGCAGGTTGCTGTGCGAGGTGGTGAGCAGTTGGTAGCGCAGGTAGGCCTTGACGGTCTGGATGTCCGCGGTCTGCAACTGCTGGATCATCTCTGGCCAGAATTGCGGTGTGGAGTTGTTGATTTCGGAGACGCGGGGCGAGTGGAGGGCGTCGTCGTAGGCGTCGAGGTTGAAGCCGGGCAGGCTGGCTTTCAGAGTGGCGATGGGCTGCAGGTGATAGGTTTTCTCGGGCTCGCGCATGTCGACGGCGCCGAGCGATGCCTTGGCCAGCGCGGTCTCCATGACGAGGATGTTCTGCGCGTCCTTCTGTGCCTGCGCGGGCGTGCTGCCGGCCAGGGTGAGCGTTTTGGCGACGTGGGCGACGTATTGTTCGCGGATCTTGACGTCCTTGTCGCCGGTGCGCAGGTAATAGTCCTTCTCGGGCAGGCCCAGGCCGCCCTGCTGGATGAAGGCGATCTGCTTGGTTGCGTCTTTCAGGTCCTGCTGCTCGCCGTAGCCGAAGAAGGCGTTGACGCCTTCGCGCTGCAGCTTGCCGATCAGGGTGGGAAGCTGGGCTCGGCCAGCCGGGCTGTCGACGAGGGCGTCGATCTCATCGAGCAGGGGCCGGATGGGCTTGAGGCCGGCGGCGTCGATGGCGGTGGTGTCGCTGCAGGCGCTGAAGTAGTCGCCGATCTTCTGCTCGTCGGGCGAGCGTGCGGCGCCGCCGGCCTCAGCCTTTTCGAGGATGGAGTTTAGCTCCTGAGTGTTGACGTTGAAGAGGACGTAGAAGGGGTCGACGTCGGGCTGGTCCGCAGGGATGGGATGGTTGGCATTGAATTTTCCGCAGGCGAACTTGTACATGTCGGTGCAGGGGTCGGCGGAGAGATCGATCGAGGAGAGATCGATGCCCGGGAGGGGTTTCACCGGGGCGGGCTTCGCAGGCGCGGGCGCCGTAGCCTGCTGGGCGCGGCAGTTGCCGGCCGACAAAAGGAGCGCGGCAGACGCCAGCGCCAGGGTCGCAAACAGAGAGGAGATGCGGAGGTGCGCCGGGCGCTGCGGGGTCAATCTAGCGGAGGGTTTGCTCATACGGATTCTCCATGGTGGGAATAGATGTCGGTAGTGAAAAAGCTGAAACAACGAGGCTTCCTATTTTCGGGCGATACAGTCTCTTGTATCACTCCCCGGGGCGGACGCCGAACCCCTTGCAGTGCAGCTGGTACGAATGGCGGTGTTGGCGCGTCTGTGAAAGAGTAGCTTACGGCAGTAATATTTGGAAACGTGCAAACCCTATGTTACGCGGTGCAGTTCGGATGATAGGACCGGTCGCTCCGGTGGATGCCGGCGGCAGCTTGCGCGGCGGCAGGGGCAAGGCGTGGCAGCGCGCGGCTATGCTGGCTATGCTGACGGCTATGCTGACGGCGTGGGCGATGCCGGCCGCAGGTACGACCGCGGCGCGGGACCCGGAGCCGCCGCTGCGCATTCCGCTGGAACCCATTGGATATCAGCCGCTTCTGCCCGAGTTCCTGCTGGCGGGCAGCCCCATGCTGACGGTCGATTTCGTCGATAACGATCATCTGCTGATCACCTTCGGCGTGCGCCGCCTGATGACGCGCGAGCCGGACCCGCCCGCGGATGACGACGACCGGACGATTGGAGCCTTCCTGGTGGAGTTGCCCTCCGGCAAGGTGCTGGCGCAGACGGAGTGGCGGGAGCATGACCGCTGGCGGTACCTGTGGAACCTGGGGCACGGGCGCTTCCTGCTGCGGGTGCGCGACAACCTGACGTTGCTGGCGCCGATGGAGGCCTCCGACCCGGCCAACGCGTTTCGCCAGACCCCGCTGCTGCGCATCGAGCGGCACATTGTGCAGGTGCTGGTGTCGTGGAACAGCGACCTGCTGACCGTGGAGACGGTGTTGCGCGCGGCGCGGACCGGAGAAGCAGAGGATGAAAACGGGGGGCCGCTGATACCAGGCGACCCCGCGCCGGTGCAATTGAATTTTTATCGGCTGGTCAGCGAGGGAGGGCCCGCCGGCAAACTGGTGGCGGTGGCGGCGGGGGCGATTCGCGCCCACACCACGGGTACGCTGCCGCTGACCGCGGTGGGATTTCTGGATGAACTGGAGGGCGGCAAGGGGAGCTGGATGTTCAACTTCGACGAGCATGCGGGCAAGGTGCACGAACTGGCGGAGTGGGACACCTCCTGCTTTCCGCGCGCGAACTTCGTCGGCCCCGGCGAGTTTGTCGCGTTCGGCTGCCGGGGCAGCGACGATTCGCACATGTTTGCGGGATTCAACCTGAAGGGCGAGCTGATGTGGCAGCAGAACTTCGTTCAGAGTTACGTCTCGCCGACGTTCGCATTTGCTCCGGCGGCGGGACGGTTCGCGCTGGGACGGACGATGGTGAGCAACGAGACGGTAGCTGATTCTATGCTGGCGTCCAGCGTCGTGACCGGGCAGGTGGTTCAGGTGTACCAAAGCTACAACGGCAAGCAGTTGTTCCGCATGGATTGCTCGCCAGTGGAGCGCGCGGGGCAGAACTTCGCGCTGTCGGACGATGGACTGCGGTTGGCCGTGGTGCGCGAGTCGATGGTGCACCACGCGGCCACCAAGGACTACGACGCGTACACCGAGCGGTCGACCGCCGTGGAGGTGTATCCGCTGCCTCCGCTTGCGGACAAGGACCGGGCCGCGGTAAAAGCCGCGCAGGCGGGGGCTCCGGCCGACAGCGGGGCGAGGATCGATGTTTCGCTGGCACGGAGTTCAGCGCCAACCGATGCGACGGCCGCGGCAGGTACGGCGAATGGCGCGAGCGGCCCAGCACCCGCGCAGACCCAGGCCCCGGATGCGGGTCAGCAAGCCGCTCCGGCTGCGGCGGGGACGGAGGCTGCGAGTGACGGCGGAGGCGCGGGTGGAACCGGGAATTCGGGTGGAACCGCGGCCGGCAATGCGGAGGGAACTGCGGCCGGAGACGTGGGCGATGTGGCCCCGGCGGGTCCGCGGAAGCCGCCGACGCTCTATGGGCCCGGCGAGGGACCCGGCGAGGGGCCCGGCCAGACGCCGCCGGAGAAGAAGCCTGAGTAGGCTGCATTTGGACGAAAAAAGGCCAGCCGCGGGTTTCGGAGATACGACCCGGGCTGGCAGTGCGGCAAAAAAGGGTTGCCTAAGCCTTGGCGGTGACGAGGGCCTTGATGCGTGCGTTCAGACGCGCCTTGTAGCGGCTGGCGGTGTTCTTGTGCAGGACACCCTTCTGGACGCCCTTGTCGAGGACGGAGACGGTCTCAGAGTAGGTGGCCGCGATGGCCTTCTTGTCGCCGCCGGCGATGGCCTCGCGCAGGATGCGCAGGCTGCTGCGGAACTTGGTCCGGTTGGCGCGGTTGGCCGCGGTCTTGGTTACGGTCTGACGTGCGCGCTTCAGCGATGAGACATGATTTGCCATGGAATCTGAACTCTTTTCTGGGTCCGCGGCTGCGGAGAAATAGGACGCAGGTGGAGGTCGACGCACCGCATCCCTGCAACTACTAAGTGTATGGGAGCCGGCGCGCGGGGTCAACCGGCGATCCGTTCAATTCTCGGTGGGCGTCTGTTCAATGTGGTCGATGACGAGGACCGGGGTTGGGCGCTTCTGCTTCTCGAGTTTGAGCCCGAGTTGCTTGTCGACGGCGTCGAAGAGAGAGATGGCGCCTCCGGGGTCGGACGCGACCGCTGGGTCGGCCGAGGGGGACGGTGTAGCGCGGGTTTGCACGTCTCTTAGCGAGTTGAATCTCAGGGTGAAGTCGTAAGCACCATCGAGGTGGGTTGCGTCGAGTACGGGACTCTTGATATATCCCGACGCTGGGCTTTGGAGTTGTTGAGCGAACTGACTCATGGTCGTGTTCTGACAGGTGAGCACTTCGATCGAGGGGTCCTTTACGTCTCCCCAAACGACTCGGCAAGAGGCTCGGTTGGCGGGATCTGCCTTTTTCAACTTTGGATTTGCGGCGAGAAGCGTGTAGGAATCGAACGGCCTCTCTTCCTGGTGGACGACGAGTTTGAAGCGGTCGGCGAGCAGCGACCGCAGCATCTCTTTGATGTCGTCGACATCAACGTTGGGTGCGGCTGAAGCTGGGGGACCGTTTGGGGAAGCGCTGTCTGCGGCTTTGCCCATGACGTCGTAGAAGTCCTGGCTCAACCATTTGGGGCCGTCTGCAATCATCGCTTTGTCGATATCCCAGGCGAAGGCGATGAGGGTCTCCGGGGAGCCATGCGTGACGTTGATGGTGCCTCCGTTGAGTTGTATGCCGAAGTGCTTCTCGTTGGGACTGGATGGCTTGATGACGGCGACATCGAATGTCGCCGGTGGCGGGGGCGGCAGAAGCTTCGCCAGATCGGGTGAGTTGGCGGTGGGGATTTCAGAGGCACGGTCCACGATAACGGCGGGCAATGGAGCAGTCTTCGGCTCCGCCTTCAGGCCGAGCTGCTTGAGCGCGTCGAAGATGGTGATGCCGCTATCCGCGGTCTTTGGCGCCCGGGCACTCCAACTGATGTCGAAGTCCCAGGTTTTTCCTTTGAGGTCAGTGGCGTTGACCACCGGCTTTGGCAGGTAATTGCCGGCCGCATCGTGGAGGAACTGCGCAAAGTAGTCCATGGTCACCGCGTGGCAGGAAAAAGTGACGACCATGGTGTCGGCGGAGGCGGAAGTTTTCGGCTGCTGGTACTGGCAGCCCTGCTCGGAGTCGTCGGTGGAGGCTGGAGACGGCCTCAGTTTCGAAGTTCCGCCCACGGTCAAGACAAAGGCGGGCAGCGGCCGTTTCTCGGAATGCACTACAAGTTGAAACCGGTCAGCCAGCAGGGCTCCGAGCATCAGTCTGAATCCGTCTTCCGATGTGGTGCGAGGGGCTTTGGCGATGATGTCGAAGTGGTCCAGATCCAGCCAGGCGGGGCCTTGCAGCACACTCAAAGAGTCGACGTTGTAGGCGATGGCGATGAGATCGACCATGGTCGCGTCGCGGAGGGCCAAACGGTCGTGGGACATGGACACCCGCATGTAAGGATTGTCGCGATGGGGACTGACATGGACGTCGGCTACCTCAAAGGTGGACGCGCCGGGTTTGCCGACTTCTGGTTTGGATGATTGTGCGATCAAAGGAAGCGAGAACACAACGGCGAAGATGAGGTATGCGAACGTGATTTGGGGTTTGCGTACGCGAACAGCTTTCGACACGGGACGAGCCCTCCCGGAACCGCGACCAGTTTATGCGCAGTTCAACAGGCTGTCGATGAATTCGGGCCTCCGAGGTGCGATTACCGAGCCCGCGCGTTAGTTGTCGGTGGGTTTCTCTTCGATGTGGTCGATGACGAGGACCGGTGAGGGGCGTTTTTCCTTGATGAGCTTGACTCCGAGCTGGCGGGCCATGGCGTCGGACAGGGAGAGGCCGCCGCTGGGGTCGGAGGCGGTTGTGGCGGCATTCGGGTCGGTGCTGGTTGAAGATGGCGGCGGGGTGCTGCGGAGCTGGCCGGCGCCGGAGAAGCTGAGGGTGAAGTCGTAGGCGTCCTTGAGACCGGTGGAGTCGAGGACGGGGGTGAAGACGTAGCCGCCGGCGAGCGAGGGGAGCTGATCGGCAAGCTGCGCCATGGTCATGTTCTGGCAGTAGAGGAGACGGCCGAGGATGGGATCGGCGATGCGCGGGTCTTTGCCGTCGGGACCGGGGCCTTCCTTGCATCCGGTTCGATTCGCGGGGTCGGCTTTGGTGAGCTTGGGGTTTGCCGTGACCAGAGTGTAGGCATCGAGCGGACGGTCCTCCATGTGGGCTGCCAATTTGAAGCGGTCGGCGAGGAATTTGCGCATCATCACGCGTAGGTCGTCGACATCGATATCGGAAGCCCCGGGCTGGCCGCTTGTGGCGTCGGTGGAGGCCTTGGCGAGGACGTCAAAGTGATCCGAATCGAACCACTTTGGCTTATTCACCAGCATCTCGTCGGTGACATCGTAGGCGAAGGTGATCAGGAAATCCATTGTGAGGGCTTGCCCGCTGACTTGAATTCCATTGATCCTGCCGTTCATCTTCGCGTCGGGCAGGCTGGGGCGGATGGTTGCGACCTCGAACTCTGGCGGTGGAGGCGGCGGAAGGAGCTTATCCAGATCGGGAGAGTTGGGGGTGGGATGCTGGTTGGCGCTATCGACGACGAAGACCGGCTCGGGGGCCGTCTTTGCCTCCAGCTTCAGGCCGAGCTGCTTATCGACTGCGTCGAAGATGGTGATGCCGCCGGCACCGGCGCGTGCTGCGCGGCCCTTGGAGTGAAATTTGAAGTCGAAGTCATACCCCCCTTTGAGGCCGGTCGCGTCCACGACCGGGTTGGTCAGGTAATCTCCGGCCCAGTCGTGGAGGTCTTGCGCGAAGGCCTCCATGGTCATGTTGTGACAGGAAAAGGTATAGAGCGGTACGGTTCCTGCTGGGGGATTGGGTGGCGGTTCTATGTACTTGCACTCTGAATCGGCGGAGCCATCGGCCTCGGTCATCTTCGGCGCGCTCTTACCGACGGTCAGCAGAAATGCTGGCAGGGGCTTGTGATCGTTGTGGACGACGAGATGGAAGCGGTCTGCCAGCAAGGCGCGGAGCATCAGTTTGAGATCCTCCTGCGATGTTTTGGGCGGCGTCTTGGCGTAGATGTCGAAGTGGTCGATTTCGAGCCAACTCAGGCCTCCCAGTACGAAGCTGGAATCGACACCATAGGCTTTGGCGATCAGATCCACCATGTTTGCCTGACGCATGATGAACCGGTCGCCGTGGAAGGTCGATCTAGCGAAGGGATGCAGCGTGTGGGGGCTGGCGTGGACATTGGCTATTTCGAATGCTGGCGTGGTTCCGGCAGGCGGGGTATTGGCGGTTTGTCCAAATGCCGCGCTGGTGAGAAGGGCGAGGAGGGTTGCGCTGGCCAGGGCTCGCGTCGTCTTGATCATTTGAACCGCCTATGAGATGCAGAATAAATCTTTGACACGGGGGCCGGGGGACGCTCAATCTTCTTACGCTTATTTTTACCGCGTTGTTCCCATGCCGCGCTAGTTTTCCGTGGGGATTTTGTCGATGTGGTCGGTGACGTGCGTGTCGATTTGGGCGAGCGAGTCAATAGTTGAGCGGACGAACCGAAGAAATAGGGGTGTATCGCTGGGGATACGGGGTGCATCTAAAATTGACTTGACTGCGCGCGGGGTGCGATCTAGTCTGTGCGCAACTTCGGCAAACTATTGGCAACCCTCGCCAATCCGATCGCAAGCCCACTGACGATTCACTGTGCTGCGCGGAGCTTGCGTATTCGCCGGGCACCAATCGCATCGCCGGAACTCTCCAACAACTCCTGTGCGTCCTCTTTTCGGCACTCAACCACAGCACTTCCTGACGGAGGTCAGAAAACTACTTGATCAAAAAATCGCTCGAGATCACGCCTGGCATTGAGCCCCTGTACGGGACCCGCGACGAGAACCTTCGGTTGATGGAGGATGGGCTTCAGGTGACGATCGA
>PLUT01000314.1 GCA_003162875.1 Granulicella sp. | reverse complement strand
GGCGATTCCGCAGACCGACGCGTTGAGCGATGGCGTGGCGAAGCAGTTGGCGGCGGCGGGCGCGTTTACATATAGCGGCGCGGTTGGCGATGTGCGCGCGCCGTGGATGGGGAACTGGTACTTCGTGCGCAAGCATCCGGTGTACGACGGCATGCCGGTCGACCAGGCAATGGGAATTCACTACCAGGCCAAGGGGCAGGCAGCGAACGGGCTGTTGATCGACCGCGCGCCGGGCGGAGCCGAAGTGGAGATTGTGGCGGCGTACTCGCGGGACCACTCGCGGGTGATCGGCGCGGGGACGTTTACGACGAAGCTGGGCGCGGGTAAGGTGCTATATCACCGCGTGCCGGAGATGCAGCCGGTGATGCAGGCGCGGTTTCTGGCGAATGCGTTGCGGTGGCTGACGAACTGAGTTGTTAGTTGCTGGTTGTTAGTTGCTAGTTAGGAAACAAGAGCAAAGGCAGAAGCAGATTCCTCCGCTGCGCTCCACCCCAGCGAGCAAGGACCGCTCGCCGGGAACCCCGGTCTGCGGAATGACAACAAGAGAGAGTGAGGGACGATGGCGGCGCGAGTTCGCATTGGGATTGATCTGGGCGGGACGAAGATTGAGGGTCTGGCGCTGGATGAGGCGGGCGCGGAGATCGCGCGGCTCAGGATCGTAACGCCGCAGCACAACTACGACGCTACGGTGAAGGCGATTCTCGAAGTCGTCAGTTACCTGGAGCGGCGCGCTAAGGTCTCTCCAGGCGACCAGCAGCCGGCGTCGGTGGGCGTTGGCATTCCGGGGACGATTGTGCAGTCGACGGGGCTGGTGAAGAATGCGAACTCGACGTGGCTGAACGGGCGGCCGCTGGAGCGGGACCTGGCGGCGGCGCTGGGCAGGCCGGTGCGCTGCGCCAACGATGCGAACTGCCTGGCGGTGTCCGAGGCAACGGACGGCGCTGCGGCGGGAGCGAGGCTGGTGTTTGCGGTCATCCTCGGAACGGGGTGTGGGGGCGGAATTGCCGTGGATGGGAACGTGCACGTGGGACCGAATGGATTGGGCGGCGAGTGGGGGCACAATCCGCTGCCCTGGGCGACACAAGACGAGTTGCCGGGGCCGTGCTGCTATTGCGGTGAGTTCGGGTGCATTGAGACGTGGATCTCCGGCACAGGGCTGGCGCGGGACCACGGGGAGGTTGCGGGCGTGCGGCTGAGCGGGCCGGCGATTGCGGCGGCGGCGGAGGCGGGCGATGCGGCGGCGGAGGCCAGCATTGCGCGGCTGGAGGGGCGCATTGGGCGGGCGCTGGCGTCGGTGGTCAACCTGCTGGACCCGGACGCGATTGTGATCGGCGGAGGGCTGTCAAAGCTTGACCGGATCTACGCGAATGTTCCGCCGCTGATTGCGCGGCATTTGTTTGGCGGCGGCACGCTGGCGACTCCGGTGCTGAAGGCGCAGCATGGGGATGCGAGTGGGGTGCGCGGGGCGGCTTGGCTGTGGGGGAAGTAGAGCTAGAGCGAATCACAGAGAACACAGGGCAGAAGAGAGTTCACAGAGAGTCATTTGCCTCACTCATCCTCTGTGATCTCTCCGTTTCTCTGTGTTCTCTGTGATTCGCTTTGGGGTCACGGTTTGCGGGCGAGGGCGGTGCGTGGGATTTGCTGGAGGTCGTCGACGAAGCGGAGGGCATTCCAGCCGCCGAGCAGCGCGGCGACAGCGTCACGCTGGCCATGACCGATCTCGAGCGCAAGCAGGCCTCCGGGTTTGAGCGCGACGCGCGCCTGGGGGATGAGGCGGCGATAGACCTCGAGGCCGTCAGGACCGGCAAAGAGCGCGGCGGCAGGTTCGAAGTCGCGAACCTGGGGGTGNNGAGCGTCGAAGGCGGCTTCGCAGGGTGCGAGTGCGTCGAGCAGGTCGGCTTCGACGAAGCGGATGCGGCTGGAGAGGTGGTGGCGGGCGGCATTCGATGAGGCTACGGCGAGGGCCGCGGGGGANNGCTCCGGAGCCGGTGCCGATGTCGAGAATCTGGAGGTGCGAGGCGGGGTTGAACTCGGCGAGGACGGCTTCGACGAGGTGCTCGGTTTCAGGGCGGGGAATAAGAACGCCGGGCGAGACGTGGAACGCGAGCGAATAGAACTCCTGCTCGCCGGTGATGTACTGGATGGGCTCGCTAGCGAGGCGGCGAAGAACAAGGCTCTCGTAGAGGGCCTGTTGGTCGAGGGTGAGGATGCGGCCGGGGTCGGCGTGCAGCGCGGCGCGCGAGATGCCCAGCGCATGCAGCAGCAGCAGCAGCGCGTCGCGGTGCGCACTGTCGCGCAAGCCGGGCGATGCCTCGAGTTGCGTAGTGGCTCGCGTGAGCGCTTCGCGAAGGGTGGGAAGGGCAGTTGTCAGCGTTTGGTTCTCAGTGGTCAGTTACTGCGCGGCCTGGATGCGGATGATGTTGCCGTCGGGGTCGGTGACCGAGATCATCTGGACGTGGACCGTCCTGCCCCGGGCGTCGGTGTAGCTCGAGTCGGCGCGCTGGAATGCGACCTGCTGGCGGGTGAGTTGCGCGGCCGCCTTGTCGAGGTTGGAGGATTCGAGGATGATGCTGGACTTCGCGGCGAGCGTGGCGGCGGGGACGATCTCAATCTGCTGGCCCGAGGCGCCGGGAAGGTCAAGCCGGTCGGGGTAGATCTTCGACTGGGTGAAGCTGAGCTTCGAGAGATAAAACATCTGCGCGGCGGCGGGATCCTGCATCGCCAGCGCGACCACGGTCATCTTGTCCGCAACACGGTCCGGGCTCAGGTGCTGGCCGAAGTCGAGGGTGTGCCGGGAGCCGGGCATGTACTGCGTGTACTCGATGTTCTGTGCGCTGATTGTGGAGGAGCCTAGCGAATTCGGCGGGCCGGGGAACTGCTGGGGCCCCTGTAGGGTGAACAGCAGGTTGCCGGCGGCGGCCTTGCGCACTGGGATCGGCGTCAGGCCTTGGGCGATGTAGTAGTCGTGCAGCGCGTTGATGTCCCCGGCCTCGAAGCACAGGTGCATGAAGCCGACCTGGGTGTCGCGCGCGGTGACGGGGTAGAGCTCGAAGAACTGGCGGTCGTTCAGTTTGACGAAAGACTGGGTGACGGTGCCGTCGGCGCTGGTGTTGGCGAAGGCCTGGTCGAAGCCGAGCTTGTGGTAGAAGTCGAGCGAGGCGGCGATGTCCTTCACCCGGATCGCGATGTGGGCGATGCCGTTCATGGGAGGGAGAGTCGTGGGCGCGACGGCAGCAGCAGCGGCCGGCGGCACAGGCGCGGTTTGTGCCGCGGCAAAGCCGGAGAGGCCCCCGGCCAGCGCGAACAACGCGAAGCAGCAGAGCGCGGCGCATGGGGATGGAATCCTGCTGGGCGAGAAATTATTGGGCGACATGGCGCGTTCCTCTCGGCGCTGGTTTGAAGTCATTTTGTCCAGCTCAAGGATTCTCGCTGAATGGAGTAGGAATGCCAAGCCCGTGTCTCGCCGATTATCGTCCAGCACGCGCCGGTAGTGTCTCAGTTTGAGGCCCGGGACAAATGAAGTTGCCTAAAACACCGTTTTGCGGGAGCTTCGATGAGTTGACGTTCGCAACGCCGATTGACCGCGACCAACTCACCCTAGCTGCACCGAGAACTCTGAGTTCTCTTTCGCCAGGCGATGTAGCTCGCGCCAGATCCAGATGTCGCTGAGCCTGGCGTTCTGAGGCAAGACCGGGCTGTCGATCCGGCACATAGGCGAGCGGGACACAGGATTCCTGGTGTTGCTCTAGTTCAGCCCGGACTGGGTGGCTTTTACCAGGGTCGCGCCGGTCTTGGTCGCATAGTAGACGCTGGCGGCCTGGGCGTCGCTGCTGTCGTTATCGATAATGATGCCGGTGGGCCCTCCGGCGGCGGCCAGCGCGGTGGTGGCGGCGGTGACGGCGGGAAAGCCGTTGGTAATGTTCAGGCTCATGGTGCAGCCGGCCGACCCGCCCCCGATAGTCGCGATGCAGTTGTTGGTGACGCCCGCGAACAGGAAGTCCTGGCCGAGCGTGGCGTTGTAGAACTCCAACACGGGCGACGAGTCTGCCGTGCCGGTGGCCAGCGCGGTGCTGGAGACGCTAGCCGGGTTCAATGCGCCATGGGTGAAGCCGACGCCGTAAAGGGTCGGCAGCGTCCCAGTGCTGCCGGTTCCGGCGACAAACATCAGCGGGATTCCCGATCCGGTATAAAAGGCGTTGTTGAAATCAACGCCGTAGGGGCCGGTGT
The DNA here is from genome assembly GCA_003162875.1 of Granulicella sp. Classification (GTDB taxonomy): domain Bacteria; phylum Acidobacteriota; class Terriglobia; order Terriglobales; family Acidobacteriaceae; genus Edaphobacter. Next base: position 2,177 of record PLUT01000314.1, on the reverse strand, counting down.
AGGTGGCGGTGCCCGTGCCTACGGGCACGGAGACCGAACTGGCCATGCTGGTGGGGACCTGAACCGCCAGGGCGTTGGTCCCGTTGGTGTTGAAGGTGGCGTAGACCATCTGGTTGGTGCTGTCGATGCTGACGGCATTCACCGAGGTGGCGCCAGCAGCCACCACCGTGCCGTACACCACCGTGGGCGACGCGGTATCGATGACGTAATCGATGCGTCCCGTGCTGTCAGTAAAGAAGACCTTGCTGGACACGGAATCGTACACCGGAGAGGACGGAACCGCGTCGATGGCCACGCTCCACGCGATAGCCGGCGAGCCGCCGTTGAAGACGTTGCCGATCTTGTAAAGGTAGCCGGAGCCGCTGCCGGCGGTGCTGTAGGTGGTGACGTAGGCGGCGTTGTGGAGATAATCGACGAAGGCCGAACTGGTGGAGCTTTGGGTGGTAGTGCCGCCGTTCGGCGAGAGCAGAACCCTCTTGTCCACGGCGTTGTTTCCGCCCGCGCTGCCGGGCGCTACGGCTGCGGTCGGGCTGGCGCCGTTGGTCCCGGTTTTGCCCAGGGTGAGGACGTGGAAGTAGGCAGTGGGAGGCAGATTCTCCACGTAGGCAAGCTGCGTTCCGTCAGTGGAGAGGGAGACGGCGGCCGGCACCTGCCCGCTGCCGGAGGCGTAGGCGAACATCACCGTCGGCCCGGTGCCGGTGCAGTAGCCGGTTCCAGCAGAGTCGGTGTAAAGGTTGTTCAGGCCGACGATATTGGCCTGTCCGCCCGCAGCGCCGCTGGCGGGAAGACCCATCGCCACGTAATCGTTGGTGCAACTGGGCACAGCGGTCACGTCGAACACGAACTTGGCGGGGAAGGTCTGCCCACCGCCGGGGTCTGGAGCGGCGCTCATATTCAGGGTGAAGGGCGTGCCGGTATCCTGATAGGGATAGCTGGAACCGCTGGCGGCGCTGGAGCCATAGAAGGAATAATTGTCCGCCGGGGAGTTGCCCCACAGGTTGATCTCAAAGCCGCTGCTGTTGATGAACAGCGGCCCGCCCGCGATGGAAAGCACCGGGTTGCCGGCGGGGTAAATCAGATTGTCGTAATCGAACCCGCCGCTGGGGCTGACGGTGAGATTGGGACCGCCAGGATACACCGTGTACAGGCCCAGGTTATTGCCGTCGTCGGTGGCGGTGACGGTGAGGGTGCCGGCGGTGACCAGAAAGCCGCCATTGGCCTGGGCCGTGGTGCTCCAGGTGCCATGGCCCGCGTCGGCGCCGATGCTGAAGCTGAAGCTGGCATCCAACTGAGGAGCAAAGCCGAGCGTACCCAGAGATTCGCTCCAGTCGCGCTCGACCCCTTTGGCGTTGCGGCGCAGCGTGCGACGCTCTGGCCACCAGGTTTCGGGATGGCGCAGAACCCGGTTCTGGCTCCAGCGAGGATCTTTTTGGATGCGGGCCTGCACGGCGGCATCCTTCGTCTCCGGGTAGAGCAGATGATGGTGCGACCAGTCGGACACGGCTCCCGGCCGCGCCTGCTGCGCAGGAGGTTGGCCGTGCAGCGCCGGCGAACCGGCGAAAAGTATCCAGAAAACCGCTATACCGCAGGAAAGGGTGGCAAAAGACCGCAGTGTATGGTTCATTGGAAACCCCTAATCTAGCTTACCCCATCTTCGACCTGATGGGTTCAGAACTCCGCAGAGCCGTTATGGGAGCCGGTTCAGTGTCCGGGGAGGACTAGGTCGCGGGTGTGGATGCTGGTCCGGGTTTCGGGAACGCTGCCGTCGTTTACCTGGACCTGGTCCGGTCTGCCGGCGAAGACGATGCGCGTGGAGGCGCTCGACCGGCCGGGGATGCGCAGCTTCTGGGTCTGGGCAGCATTGCTGGAGCGCACGGTGACCGGCACCTCCGCTGCGGCGTACCCGTCGTTGCGGACCTCGACAGCAACCAGCCATCCGGCGGGCAGACCGGCGCGCGATTCGAGCTGGCTGGGAGTGACGTTGGCGATGGTCAGGTCGGGCAAGCCGCGGTCGCGGTACACCCAGTCGCCGAAGAACCAGCGCAGATCCTTGCCGCTGGACTTCTCGATTGCTCGTTCGAGCCCTTCCGGGTCGAGGTCGAGCCGGGGGTCCGAGCGGTAGGCCTGAAGGGCGTGCTTGAGCGCTTCGTCGCCCACGATTGCGCGCAGCATCCACC
>PLUT01000199.1 GCA_003162875.1 Granulicella sp. | reverse complement strand
GCCAGCGGCAGGGTCAGGGTGATGGTGGTGCCGAGGTTCGGGCCGGGGCTGGAGGCGGAGATGTCGCCGCCGTGCTGGCGGGCGATGGCGCGGACCAGGAACAGGCCCAGGCCGGTACCCTTGATGCGGACAGTGTTGCGGCCGGGGACGCGGTAGAAGCGCTTGAAGATGCGTTTCTGCTGGCCCGGGGGAAGCCCGAGGCCGGTGTCGGCGATGGTGAGGGCCAGCAGCGTGTACTGGGCAATGGCGATGGTGCAGACAACGTGGACGCCGTTGGGAGAGTACTTGATAGCGTTGTCCAGGATGTTGAGGACCGCGGTGCGGAGATCTTCCTCGATGCCCCGGACGTAAAGGCGGACGGAGCCGGGTACGGGGTCGAGGCGGATGGCATCGTCAGGGACGTGGTGGCGCAGGAGGGTGATCGAGATGCAGTCCTCAACCAGCGGGGCGAGCTCGATCAGGGTGCGGTCGCGGTGGCGGCGGCGGTTGCCCAGTTCGCCGGCCTTCAGCACCTGCTCGACGGTGGTCAGCAGTCGGTCGGAGTCGGCGTGCATGGCTCGGTAGAAGTCCTGGCGCTGGGCTTCGGCGACGTCTCGGCGCTGCAGGGTTTCGAGATACAGGCGGATGGAGGCGATCGGCGTTTTGAGCTCGTGGGTGACCGCGTTGATGAAGGAGTCCTGGCGCTCGTTGCGGCGGACTTCGCGAACCAGGAAGATGGTGTTGAGCACCACGCCGGCCACCAGCAAGCCGAACAGCAGGATGCCGAAGACCAGCGAAAGAACGCGGCCTTTATGCAGGAGGATGTAGTTGATGTTGAGATAGATGGCGACGCCGACGAGGATCGCCCCCAGGGTGATCGAAAGGGCAATGGTGCCGCGGCGTCGGGTGATGTTCATACCGTGGTCAAAGTATAGTAGCCGGGGAGGGTATCGCGATGGATCGACGAGATGTGGTGAAGGCGATGGGGATGGCTGCGGTCGCGCCAATTGCGTTTGGAGGTGAGGCGATGGCTGACGATGCGGTGACGGACGCGACCGTGTACGAACTGCGGATCTACCACCTGAATGAGGGCAAACAGCCTTTGATCCTGGAGCGTTTCCGGACTAAGGAGACGGCGATCTTTGCCCGCCTCGGGATGCACGGCGTTGGCTACTGGGTGCCGACCGATCCGCCGCTGGCGGGCAAGACGCTGGTCTATCTGCTGCGGCACAAGAGCCGGGAAGCGGCGACCGAGGCCTGGGCGAAGTTCACTGCGGACCCGGAGTGGGTGGCGCTGAAGGCGGAGACGGAGAAGGACGGCGCGTTTGTGACAGTCCACGACGTGACCTTCCTGAGGCTCACGGATTTCTCGCCAAAGGTGTAAGCGCCAACGGCAGCGTGACCTTACCTGCGCTAGTATCTGCGCCAGTAGCCGTAGTACGGGTGGTAGTAATACGGCGGTGCGGAGAGCAGCGCCCAGAGAAGCATGATGATCCAGCCGATTCCGGTCCAGGCAAAGAAGAAATTGAGCAGCAAAATGCCGGCGACGTGATGGCCGCGATTGGCCGCGATGATGGTGGGCAGGAAGTAGAGAAGGAAGAGAATGGCGAGATGGAACATGGCGGCTGCCTCGGGTGGGGCTCGAATCTCCGGATGAGTGTACTACGCAAAGTGCCGGCTGGAAGTTCCGTTGGGGTGCCAGGCTGGGTGCAACCGGGGTATGATCGTCTGCGTTCCAAAGTGGTCTGACAACTGATACGGAGAAATCTCGCATGAATCGTCGAACTTTGCTGCGGAACTCTGGGATGGCGGCGGCCGCGCTGGCGCTGCGGACGAAGGCCTGGGCGTGGGCGGATGGCGCGCCGGTGGCGATCACAACGGCCGGGAAGATCAGCGGCGTGGTCGAGGACGGAATCAACGTGTTCAAAGCTGTGCCGTACGGCGGGGACACGGCGAAGACGCGGTTCCAGGCGCCGATTCCGCCGGAGAAGTGGACGGGCCTAAAGGATTGTTCGGCGTTTACGACGATGGCGCCGCAGTTGGTGGCAGCCAGGGCCGGCGGCGGGCCGCGGCCTGCGCCGTCGCAGACGGGCAATCTGCCGACTTCGGCGAGCGGTGTGCCGGGAGTGGTGCGCGACCAGGGCGTACAGAGCGAAGACTGCCTGCACCTGAACGTGTTTACGCCAGGGCTGCACGATGGAAAGAAGCGGCCGGTGCTGTGCTACTTCCACGGCGGCGCGTACAACAACGGCACCGTGAACAGCGATCTATACGACGGCAAACGGCTGTGCCAGCGCGGCGACGTGGTAGTGGTGACAGTGAATCATCGGCTGAACGCGTTTGGGTATATGTACCTGGGCGATCTCGCGCCGGAGTATAAGGACTCGGGCAACGCGGGGCAGTTGGATCTGGTGCTGGCGCTCAAGTGGGTGAAGGAGAATATCGCGGCGTTTGGCGGCGATCCGGCGCGGGTGTTGATCTTCGGGCAGTCGGGCGGCGGAGCCAAGTGCGCGGCGCTGATGGCGACTCCCGTGGCGCATGGGCTGTTCGATCGCGTGATGACGATGAGCGGGCAGCAGATAAAAGGGGCGTCGATCGAGATTGCGTCGGGGCGCGCGGCGACCGTACTGGAGAAGATGGGCGCGGGCGGATTGAAGGGCAAGGAGCTGGTGGCGAAGCTGGATTCGCTGACCATGGAGCAGATCCAGGAAGGCGCGCGGGCGGTCAGCTCGGACTGGCTGCCGGTGGTGGACAACGTGGTCCTGTTCCGCAACCCGTTCGATCCGGATGCGCCGGCGCTGTCGCAGTCGGTGCCGATGATGCTGGGCAACGTGCACGATGAGACGGCGGTGGCCGGGCCCGCGAACATGACCTGGGAGCAGGCTCCGGCGGCGCTGGATGCTGCGGTGCATGAGTACCTGGGGCCGGTGAAGGCGGAGGATGCGGTGGCGGAGTTTCGCAGTATCCATCCGGACTACACGCCGATCCAGGTGGTCCGGGCGGCGGCGACGGCGTTCCGCGCCTGGCCGGGCCAGCGCTGGGAGGCGGAGCGGCGCGCAGCGAATCCCGTGAGCCAGGTGCATACGTGGGTGTATCAGATGAACTTCCCAGGCCAAAATGGGTTGGCGATACACACCATCGACATTCCGTTCATGTTCGACAATATCGCGATGGCAGGCGGACAGATTGGGACCGATCCCCAGCACGTGGCCGACGCGAATGCGCTGGCGGCGATCATGTCGCAGATGCTGATCGAGTATGCGCGGGTGGGGAATCCGAATGGCGATTCAAAAGATACGCACTTGCCGTACTGGCCGGCGTATGACCTGAAGAACCGCAGCACCATGATGTGGGAGCTGAAGCCGCGGGTGGAGAACGATCCGCGCGGAGCGGAGCGGAGGTTCGCGGAGCAGTCGCACTATCACCAGGCCGGAACGCCGCTGCCTTGAACCAGGCACCAGGTGCTAGGGACCAGGTGCCAGTAGGGGGTTCCCCCCTCCCCCCCGGCATTTGATTCCAAGATGTTCTCAAGAAAGGATTTAGATTCGAACCTCGATACGCAATCGGTTCGGTTTGGTATATCGCATGCCCGATAAGCCCAGAGGAGTGCAAGCAGGTTGAGCCGCCGACTGTGCCATCCCCTCCCCCCCATTATCTGCAAGATCTAGATTCCAGAGGAGTTACATGCCATGATCTAGATAGCAAAGGGTTTAGCGTGTGCAGGACAGTTCGACTTTCAAAGATCCACTTGGAGGGCCATGCAATACGCAGCGCAACCTCCGAAGTCCACTCTTACCAGTATAGCTGATTGGTTGAAACTCAGAGGGGTATTTTACCCTTTTGAGTCAGATAGATAGAGGATTTTTCTTGACAGGAATTTTGGGTGGAAAAGCGGGTGGAAATTCAAGTCATAATGAGGCCGCTTGGAAAGGCGGAACGGTGCGCCCTGGGAGACGACTTAAAAACCTGGATGCAGGTTGGAATGCCGCTATTGCTGAAATTCTAACTAACGCTTGGGCCCGAACCTGCCGATAGTACCCATAGGCGTGTGCGGCGGACACAACCAATGTCCGCTGCGCACGCTGTTCTTGCCTCTCTGCGATACATTGCCCCCATCTGCCTTGGCTCGATTAGGTGCATAGCTGGCTCTTCGGCCAACTGATACCTGGCCGCCATGCGTAGCCACGGCGATCGCCGGTCTGACAACAGGCGCATCGCTGAAACCTCCGACGAGCTTAGAGCTATCGAGGTGAAAGATGGAAGGCAATACGAAGCAGACACGTGCGTTCGACGGCGTTCCACCGACTTCCAGTGAAGTGCGGATAGAGATGGATCGGAGTGACAGCGAGACGACCTATTGGGGTGTCTTGTGCCGGACTTGCCAGAAGCTGGTCGCATTCGACATCTGTCCCTATGTCTCGTTCGGGGATGGGGCCGCAGGTATGAAGCCCGGTGCAATTCGTTGCGGCCGCGACCACAATCACATTTACTTTCCACGCGACTTTCGGTTCGTTCCTTCCATAGTTCCGATCACCGAGGCGGCGATGCAGCAAAACCGGGAAACCTACAAGGCTATCAATCCCCTATTGCGAGCCTCAGCGCCCCGTTCCTGATGGAGGGCTAGTTGAATTCAGAATGAGACTTTGCAGGAGGTTCGCGAAAATGACCCATTGGGTCGCTCCCGCTTAGCCATGGTTGGAACCTGTTATTCTCGGCGGCATGGGGCGTGAACTGGAATCGGAGATGCTGCAGCGGCTGCAGTCGCACTATGGCGAGATGTCGGACGGGGAGTTGCTGGCGGTAAACCCGGAGGACTTGACCGACCTGGCGGCGGAGGTGCTGCGTGGGGAGATGGCGAGGCGAGGGCTGAAGCCTGAGGCTCCGCCGGAAGCCTCCATGGGAAGCCGCTGGGCGTCTCAGGCGCGGGAGCGGGAGGCGTGGCCGAAGGCGGCGGGTGCGGGTCGTGACTTGCCCTCGGTGATTATGGGCTCGCAGCCCACGCTGGACATGGCGCAGCCGGAGAACAGCGGGGTCGGGGCCAGGGAGACGCTGCTCGGAAGCTTCCACGATGCGATCGAGGTGGGACAGGCGTGCGGGTTCCTGGAGGCGAACGAGGTGCCGTTTCGCATTGAGGATGTTGCCAAGCCGCGCAGCGGCACTGGGGTGTACGATTCGCCGCCGGTGGCGCTGAACTTGATTGTGGGCAAGACGGACCGCGAACGGGCGATGTCGATTCTGCGCCAGAAGATGGGCTTGTTTCCGCTGCAGGAGGTGGAAGAGGCCGATGCGGCGGTCGACGATGGGACGGTGGCGACGCTGGGGGATTTCGGGCGGCGCGAGGACGCGGACGGGGTGGGCCGGATTCTGGACGACGCGCGCATCTGGCATCGGATTACCGCGAATCCTGAGGGCACGGTGGAGAATGAGGATTGCTACACGCTGGTGGTGCGGGAGATCGACTTGGTGCGGGCGGGCGACGTGGTGGAAAAGGCCATGCGCTGAGTCGATCGTCGCCGGTGGAGTGAGGAGCGGTAAGTGGAAACTGGTAAGTGGTCAGTAGAGCGAGGAGCACACGGGATTGGTGGGAGTGGAACATTAGTCGCTCTTTTCTTGTGCGCCTGCTTTCTTTTGCCGAAGGCCAGTCTCGCGCTGGAAGTGACTGTGTGCCAACTGCAGTCGCACCCTTCGCATTTCGCAGGAAGGATGATAACAATCCGCGGCGAATTTCATGACTACCCACCAGAGCACGAGAGCTTAAGCACTGGGGGATGTGAGCTCTTTTTGGATATTAAGACCCCAGATCCGCGCTATATCCGTGTTCCATTTAAGCTCGAGCAAGATCAGCAGTTTGAGAAATGGTCTTCCTTGATAGCGCCCCCTCCACACGCCTTTGTATCCACGAATCGGGTTATGGCCACCTATTATGGACGATTCGATTACTTCCCAAACAAGAAGAAGTGGGAGCCCGGCGTATCCATTAGACGTCTTGTCATAAGACGTGTCTCGGACGTGCAACTTATTGGTACGGGGCCGCCCGCCTAGCAGCGAAACTTAGAGGCAACGGCCGTCTCTGTGGAGACGGCCTTTTGGTGTTGTGGCGCCACGAGCAAAATGCGGGGATTCTTCCCCTTCGTTCCACTCAGGGGCAGAATGACAAGCGAACACGATCTGCCGGGAGGCCCAAACCTGCGCAATGGAAAAGAAGAAGTATCCAGTGTGGTTCATTTGCGGGCGTGTGGGTTCAAACGCGGTGTGCGGGATGTCAGACTGAGGCAGGGTCAGAGAAGCAAGAAAGGCGCTCAGGCGCAGGGATTTCAATTTCAGGAGTAGAAGGCCATGGCAGAGGACACAGACGATCTCCGGATTCGTTATCAGGACGAAGCGCCGAGGGGGGCGCGGATCAAGGTGATCGGCGTGGGCGGCGGCGGGAACAACGCTGTCAACCGCATGATCGCGGCGGGCGTGGAGGGTGTGGAGTTCATCTCCGCCAACACCGACGTGCAGGCACTGCAACTGTCGAACGCGTCGGTGAAGTTGCAACTGGGTGTCAGGCTGACCAGCGGGCTGGGCGCGGGCGCCAATCCGGATGTGGGGCGGAGAGCGGCGCTCGAGGATTCGGACAAGATTATCGAGGCGCTGGAGGGCGCGGACATGGTGTTCGTCACCGCGGGCCTGGGCGGCGGGACGGGCACGGGCGCGGCGCCGGTGATTGCGAGCCTGGCCAGCGAGATGGGCGCGCTGACGGTGGCGGTCGTGACGAGGCCGTTCGCGTTCGAAGGCAAGCGCAGGGCGATGCAGGCCGAGCGCGGCATGCAGGAGTTGCTGGAGGCGGTCGATACGCTGATCGTGATCCCCAACGAGAAGCTGCTGGCGGTGGCCAAGGATGCGGGATTCTTCGAGAGCTTCCGGATTGCGGACGATGTGCTGCGCCAGGGCGTGCAGGGGATTTCGGACATCATTACCATTCCGGGCGTGATCAACCGCGATTTTGCCGACGTGAAGACGACCATGGCCGGCATGGGTTACGCGGTGATGGGCACGGCGACCGGCAAGGGACAAAACCGGGCCATGGACGCGGCCATGGCGGCGATGGCCAGCCCGCTGCTGGAGGCAGGGGCGATCGACGGCGCGCGCGGCATCCTGATCAACATCACGGGCTCGGGCAATCTGAAGCTGCTGGAGGTGAATGAGGCGTCCACCATTATCCAGAACGCGGCCCACGAGGACTGCAACATCATCTTCGGCGCGGTGCACGACGAGCGCATGGGCGACGAGGTGAAGATCACGGTGATCGCCACGGGGTTCAAGCAGGAGATGCCCGAGCGGCGCGCGCGCATGCTGCAGGAGGCGACCATGCCGGCGGACTACGAGGTGCCTATCCGCGGGCGAAGCATCCGAGGTGCGGAGCCGGTGATGTTCGCCAGCGAAGAGCGGGAGATGCGGCAGGAGTGGAGGCAGCGGCCCCTGGAAGTGGAGGCCAGGCCGGCTGCCGAGACCAGGGTTGCGCCGGAGCTTGACAGGGAAGTTGCGATGGAGCGAGCGGCGGACGCGACGGACGCGCCGTATGAGGTTGAGGCGGATTCCGACACAGCGCCCGAGGATGGCGTAAATACCGAGGATGACTTTGCCGAAGCGGAAGAAGGGCAGCGGGAGCGTGACCCGGAACTGGTTCCGGTAGCGGCGTCGGTGTTCGACGACGATTTCTTCCGCCGCTCTCACTTGGCTGCAGCAGGCGAACAGGCGGCTGTCGCCGGCGCGATGGCCGGCCCGTCGCAGACAGAGGGTTCCGAGGCGGACGAACTGGATATTCCGGCTTTCCTTCGCCGGAGTCATTGAGTCTGACAGGAGGGAGCCGGCGGTGCCCGCATTACCAAAGTGTGAAGTACATCACAGCCGGCAGTTGGCCCGATCCCGTAGAATGGGAAGAGTGGTTCGGGAACCGCGCCGGTAGTTCGTCAGAGTGTGGCGCGAACGGTTTGACCCCGGCAGGAATCCGGACAGGTTCGGTGGACGGAGAGATACCACCTACGAGCTATGGCGGAGTGGGGAAATAAGGCATCGAATGCGGTTACGGGACTTTTCCGGGCTGCTGGCCCGGAAGCCTGCGGTAGAGTTTGTCGTCACGGTCCGGGTCGGAAGGTCAGACAAGGAAAAAGCACGGATTCGAGCACGAAACGGCAGTTGAACCAACGCACGAAACCAACCCTTGGGAGAAACATAGGAATGACCCGGAGATTCATTTGCAACACGGTAGTTATGGTTTGCCTTGGACTTGCGATGGGGCTGGTCCCAGTGCGGTCTGCGCTGGCTGAACCGACCCCCGGCACGCCAAGCCACGCGACCAGTTCAAGGACGCATAAAGCCAGGACTGCTTTCGCCAGGGTTGCGACCAAAGCGAAGACCGCGGCAACGAGGATAACGAGTGCGACGCGGTCCGGGACCAGGGCGGGCATCGCGCGGACTTCCGCTGTTTACCGCGCCGCGAGCCGAGGCAGCGCCCACCTGGTGCTGGCAGTTGCCCGCGGCGTTCGCCGGCATCCGACGACCTACGAGCGATTCACGGCCGCTTCCTTCAATGACAACCTGACTCAGGGCGATGTGGTTGCGGGCGAGGACCCGGTGATACGCGCCGCGGCCATCCAGGCGCTGGGCAATCTGAACGGGACGGCGCTGGCCATCGATCCATCGAACGGGCGCATTCTGGCCATGGTGAACCAGAAGCTGGCGCTTTCCAGCGGCGCGGAGCCGTGCTCGACCATCAAGCTGGCGGTTTCGCTAGCGGCGCTGGACGAGGGACTGATTACGCGCGATACGCCGGTGAACCTGGGCGGGCATTACACCATGACGCTGACCAAGGCGCTGGCGCTGTCCATCAATCCTTACTTCGAGACGCTGGGCCGGATGCTGGGCTTCGAGCGGGTGAAGCAGTATGCCAACGAGTTCGGCCTGGGCGAGTTGGCGGGATACAACATCGCCGGCGAACAACTGGGCGTCTATCNNCGCCAACGGCGGCACGCTCTACTATTTGCAGCATCCTGAGAACGCAAACGAGGCGGCGGTGTTTACCCCCAGGGTCAAGCGGATGCTGGATATCGCGCCGCTGCTTCCGGAGATGCACGACGGCATGGAAGGCGCGGTCGATTACGGCACGGCGCGCTCCTTGCGGGCCACCTTCCACGAGTTTCCGGTGCTGGGCAAGACCGGGACCTGCTCGAACGACGGCACCCGCTACGGCTGGTTCGCCTCCTACGCGGATACGCCCAATGGAAAGATGGTCGTCGTGATCTTCCTGGAGGGCGGACGGCCAATGTTCGGCCCCAAGGCGGCGGAGATCACCGGCGAATTCTACCGCTCGCTGTGGCAGAACAACTACTTCCAGGCGAAGACGCCGCAGATGGCGCAGAGCTATCGCTGGGTTTCGCAGACAACCTCCAATCCCTAAGAGCCAGGCGCTTAGCATCATCACCCAAACCTCGTTGAGATGTAGGGCGGTCGCGGGCGAAGCGCGTTTTATGGACAGCTATCAGCTATGAGCTGT
>PLUT01000087.1 GCA_003162875.1 Granulicella sp. | reverse complement strand
CCGACAACCGACAACCGACAACTCACAACTCACAACTAGCAACTAGCAACTATCAACTAGCAACTGGTAGTAACGTGCCCTCGGTACCGCAAAACTCACGACTCTGGCCGGTCGCTCCGATACATACTCCAGGGGCAAACACGATCCAGGCGCGGGGGCGCGCCACTCCATGGTTTCGCTTGACATCCAGGCCTTCACCTACGAACAGCGGCACACCCTGATCGCCGATCTTACCGCGGCCTTTGCAAACTGCGGGGGATGGGTGGTGGAGCGCAAGACGCTTTCGCCGTCCAGCCTGGAGTTCCGCGTCGAAGCCCAACTGCGCGACGTGCTCGACCTGTATGCCGCAATCGTTGGGACGGGGGTTGAACTGACGCGCACGGGCCACGAAGCTCTCACCGAACTTTGCCTGCGGCGCAGGCACATGCGGATGATTGCGGAACTCGGACAGATTGTCTGTCTCCGCCTGGAGATCGCCTTCCTCGACGACATGACCCTGCACTCGCTGCTGGCCAGCGGCTCCGGACTGGCCTGAGGCAATTGTCCGTTCCCAACTGCCGCTGTCAGCCTGTCACCTTGACCTCGCGACGGCGAAGACCGAGAATCGAAGTTTGCAGGCTTTTGCTCCTTCGTCCGGCTGCGCGCCTGCACGCCAAACTCCCGTCAGAGGTTCTGCATGCTCGCCTACATCGTTCTGCTGCTCGCCGTTCTCAGCCGCATCCTCCCCCACGCCTTTCACGCCGTGAACTGGAACTTCACCGCGGTCGGCGGCGGCCTGCTTTTCTTCGGCTCCAGGATGGGCGCGGGCCAAGGCTCTACCGCCCGCGGCTTCCACTGGACCACCGCGGCCAAACTTGCCTCCGCGCTGGCGGTCCTGATGGCGACCGACTACTACCTGACCGTCTACGCCTTCGGCTATCCCTTCCTGCTGCGCGGATACCTGGTCACCTGGGTGTGGTACGCGGCGGTCTGCCTGCTGGGCATGGGCATCCTGCAGAAGCCGAGCGTGCTGCGCGTGGCAATGGGAACGCTGGCCTCCGCCACCTCGTTCTTCCTGCTCAGCAACTTTGTGGTCTGGGCCGGCGGAGGATTCGAGGCCATGTATCCGCACTCGCTGGCCGGGCTGGGAGCCTGCTACGTGGCGGGACTTCCGTTCTATCGCAACGACCTGGTCTCGACCGCGATTACCGCCGGCGCGCTGTTCGGCCTGCCCGCGCTGGCCACCAAGCTGGTGGAGATGTTGCACGCCGCCCAGAGCAACGACCTGCCGCTGGGCTAAGCGTCCCGCAGGATCCCGTGCAATCGACTAACTCTTCTTGGCTGCCGCTTCCATCGCGGCCCTGCGTGCCTGCATGTCGCGGGTCAAATGCGGCGTAATGCCCAGCATGCGCTCCACCAGCATCAGCTGGCCGCGGTGGTGCATCTCATGCTCCTTCACGGCGATCAGCATGTCGAAGCGGGTGCGCGAGGGACGGTCGCCGCCCATGGGCATGGCGACCGCCTGGCCCAGGAAATCGTCGGACAGCGTCTTGACCCAGCTTTCGAATTCTTCGCCCCCCGCGGTCAGGCGCGCAACGATCTGCGCCTTGGTCATGGGCTGCTCTTCGCTGGCCGCGAGTGGGCCATGGAACGCCATGAAGTTGAAGCCTTCCATGGTTGAAAGCACCGGGTCGCGATTAATCGCCAGCGCGAACCTGTGCACGTTGGAGATATGAATCAGCGTCTGCGCGACGGTGCGCGAACCTTCGGCCGGGCGGAAGCTGTACTTGTCTTCTGGGATGTCTTCGGCGATCTTCAGCGTATTGTTGCGGACCGTGCGAAAGCTGGCTGCGATTTCTTTGGCTCCGTAATAGTTCATGGTGCCATTGTAAACGTCGCTGCGCCGCCTATGTGATCAGGGTCGAGTCCTCGTCCTCGGTCTCGATCGCCGCTTCGCCCGCTGCCGGCTGCTCGATGGGGAACCCCGCGTCCGGGCGCTTGTCGAATAACTTGAGCAGCACATAGATGGCGACGGCCAACCCAACCGCCGCCAGCACCGCTACCGCAACTCCGAAGTGCTCGTGGAATGCGCGGCGGGCGGCATGGGCGATTTCAGGGCCGTAAAAGACCGTGATCAGCGCGCAGGCCAGGAACTGTATGAATTTCCCGGTGAAGATCGCGAGCAGGAACGGCAGCGGCTTCATCTCGAAGACGCCGGCGCCGAACTCGAACAGCTTGATGGGCATGGGCGGCGGCATCATGGCGGGAATCATGATGGCCATGAACTCCTGGCGCTCGAAGCGGTCGCGCAACTGCTCGTAGCGCGCGCGGTTGATGCGCTTCAGCAGAAACAGCTCGCCGCCGGCGCGACCGACATAGTAGGGAACCAGGCTGCCGAAGGCCGAGGCCCCCGCCGCCATCAGGCAGTAGAGCAAAAACTTCCGGTGGTCGACCGCGACATATCCGATCACCACGCCGTCCATGGTCGTCGGCAGAGGAAACAGGCCCGAGTCGATCAGGGCGAGGCCGCCGAGTCCCCAGATTCCCAGCGGCTTCAGCGCGGCCAGCAGTACGGCGTTGATCTTGTGCAGTGCAACAACCGGGTGAATAGTCACAACCTTCCGATTCTACGTCGCCGGTTGCGAGTTGTCAGTGGAAGGCTGCTTCTGGGTACGCCAAGCCTTCAGGCGGCGGAGAGTCCGGGCTTCTAGGAGCTTGTTGAAAAACTNNGCTTCAGCCCCTGGGGTATGCTCTCTTCCATGGCCACAATCCGTCAGAAGCTGAGCACGTATGCCATCACAATCTCCACGTTCCAACAGCATCGCCATTTTCAGAGAACCGCCAACGCCGAACTCTTTCTTGACACACTTTTCCGCTATCGCGCTCAAGGACGCTTCCAGCTTCATGGATTCGTCGTCATGTCCGATCATGTGCACGTTCTGATTACTCCGGCCGTTGACCAATCCACTGCCAAATGCATCCAGTTCATCAAGGGAGGCTACTCCTTTGCAGCACGCAATCAATCGCATGGGGAGATTTGGCACAGCGGCTATCACGAGCATCGCATCCGGGACGCCAGTGACTTTCGGAGTCAGCTTCTCTACATTGCCAACAACCCCTCGCGGAAGAACTTCGCCGACTACCCCCATGTCCACACGAGGTTCGCGGAAAGCCTCGACCCTATTCCACCTCAGCTCCTCGAACAGGTCTTGTGCAATCCGGCGGGACAGAATTCAAACCCCAGGGGCTGAAGCCCCAANNTGCGGCAGCAGCGGCAGGATGGCTTCGAGCGACGTGGTTGCGCCGGCGGGCGAGCCGGGCAGGTTCACCACCAGCGTGCTGGCGCCGCCGTTGCCTGCGCCCCCGTTGTTTGCGCCGCCGTTGCTTGCGATGGTCCCGCAGATACCCCGGCCGAGCGCGGCCAGCGGCGTCTGCTTCAGTCCCGCGGCGCGCATCCGCTCCGCCAG
>PLUT01000084.1:268-5629 GCA_003162875.1 Granulicella sp. | reverse complement strand
ACTGCAGGATTCACTCTCAAACCGGTTTTCACTGCCCCCGGTGCTCACGGCTTTGATGGCGTCGAATTCACGCTGCGTGATGCTCTTATTCTGTCGGGCTCCGGCAAGACCGTCTTCGAGCAGAAGGACTGCGAAGTTCCCACATCATGGTCCCAGACCGCGACGAACATCGTGGCGAGCAAGTATTTCCATGGTGCGCCCGGCACTCCGGAACGCGAACACAGCGTGAAGCAGCTCATCACACGGGTCGTCGATACAATCACCGAGGCGGCGATCTCGGGTGGTTATTTCGCTACCGTTGAAAGCGCAAACGCCTTCCAGAACGACCTCAAGTTTCTGTTGGTCAATCAGAAGGTGGCGTTCAACTCACCGGTATTTTTCAACGTCGGATGCGCGGCGCTCGAGCCAGAGAACACAGGCGGCAACTGGCATTGGAATTCGGAGACGAAAGAAGTTGAGTTCGGAAATACCGGGTACAACAACCCCCANNTGCTCCGCTTGCTTCATCAATGCAGTGCAGGATTCGATGTCCTCGATTCTTGACCTCGCGAAGACGGAGGGCATGCTGTTCAAGTGGGGATCAGGCACAGGGACGAACCTCTCAGTTCTGCGCGGATCCACCGAGAAGCTTTCGGGCGGCGGCACGGCTTCTGGTCCTCTCAGCTTTATGAAGGGATTCGACGCTTTCGCCGGCGCGATCAAGTCGGGCGGCAAAACCCGGCGTGCAGCCAAGATGGTAATCCTCGACGCCGATCATCCGGATATCGAGGACTTCATCGCCGCGAAGGGCAAGGAAGAGTTGAAGGCAGCAGCGCTTGTGCGCGAAGGCTACGACGGCAGCGGCCCTGATTCAGAGGCCTATGCTTCGATTGCGTATCAGAACGCCAACAACTCCGTCCGCGTTACCGACGAGTTCATGGAAGCGGCCATCGCTGGCCGTGACTGGGACCTCAAGGCTCGCAAAGATGGATCGACGACAAAGACGATCAAAGCGGCTGACCTGCTTCGCCAGGTGGCCACTGAGACGCACTTGTCAGGTGACCCCGGAATGCAGTTCGACACCACCATCAATTCATGGCACACGACCAAGGCCTCTGGACGTATCAATGCGTCCAACCCTTGCTCTGAGTACATGTTTCTCGATGACTCCGCGTGCAACCTTGCCAGCTTCAACCTGGTCAAGTTTCTTGGCGACAATGGCGAGTTCGACTCCACCGGCTTTACCGCGGCGGTCCGTCTGCTCGTCATTGCAATGGATGTCCTTGTCGACATGGCAGGCTACCCCACGGAACAGATCACGCGTAACTCGCATGATTTTCGTCCGCTGGGCCTTGGCTATGCCAACCTCGGCGCGCTTCTGATGAACCTGGGGCTTCCCTATGATTCCGCAGATGCACGTTCGATGGCAGGGGCCATCACAGCGCTCATGGGCGGTGCGGCAACTTTGGCATCGGCTGAAATCGCTTCGAAGATGAGCAAGCTTGTGCCGGCTGCGCGCATTGAGAACGATTCAACGACTGGCTCCTTTCCGGGCTATGCGATGAACGCGGTTTCGATGTTGGAGGTCGTTTCTAAGCACCTGGAAGCAAGCGAAGCACTCGCCCAGGACGCCACTACGGACGAATCTCGCTCGCTGGCGGCCGTGGCAAAGTGCCTGTGGCATGATGCTCTGCAATCTGGAACCGTCAACGGCTTCCGGAACGCGCAGGTCACGGTCCTCGCCCCAACGGGCACGATTGGGTTCCTGATGGATTGTTCCACCACGGGAATCGAACCAATGATGGGCATTGTCGTCTACAAAAAGCTGGTCGGTGGAGGGTACATGACCCTCATCAACGGCGCAGTCCTCGCTGGCCTGACTCGCCTCGGATACAGCGGAGATGAGATTGCCGCAATCGTGGCTCACGTGGAAGCAGCAGAAACGATCGAAGGGGCTCCTGGCCTCCGCGATGCCGACCTCGCTGTATTTGATGGAGCGTTCGTTCCAACCAAAGGAGTCCGTTCGATTCGTTGGGAAGGACACGTTGACATGATGGCTGCAGCCCAGCCGTTCTTGTCTGGTGCGATCTCAAAGACGGTGAACCTGCCAACCAGCGCCACAGTTGAAGAGATTGCAGAAGCGTACATCAAGGCATGGCGGAGTGGTCTGAAAGCAATCGCAATTTACCGCGACGGCTCTAAGTCCGCCCAGCCCATCAGCGTGACCAAGGAAACAACCAAGTCCTTGGACCGTGTGGATGTGCCGGTAGAAGACCCCAACGGGCCTCCAGTTGCTCGGCGTCATCGTCTCAACGACGACCGCCAAGCAGTCACGCATAAATTCTCCTTCGGAGGACACGAGGGTTACCTCACCGTGGGCCTCTACCCGAATGGCAAACCTGGCGAAATCTTCATCAGGATGTCCAAACAGGGATCCACAATCAATGGATTGATGGAGTCTTTCGCAACGCAGTTCTCAGTGTCGCTGCAACATGGCGTACCACTGGAAGTGCTCTGCGGCAAAATGGCCCACACCCGGTTTGAACCTTCGGGGTGGACCGGCAACGAGAAGATGGGATACGCCCAATCCATCATGGACTACATCGGACGCTGGCTGCAGTTCCGATTCCTTGAAGGAGAACAACTCCCTCTTTTCGCGCCTAGCACTCCCGTGGCAGAGACTGCAGTCGCCGGCCCCAAGCCGGTAGCTACCGTCTCCCACTCTGGGAATGCTCCGTTCTGCAGCACCTGCGGCACAGAATGCGTCGTTACAGGGACATGCCACATGTGTCCCGTATGCGCAACGAGTGTGGGTGGCTGTAGTTAGCCTTTAGATACAACAACTTAGTAGGCAAGGAGAGATAAATCGCGAAACTCTTTTTACTCTAACGCCGGTATCTTTTCTTCCAACCATCAACCCCTATAACCCGAACGATTCACCGAGGGGCTGCGCAGACGAGGCGTAGCCCCTGCACTTTTAACTCACCCGCGATCGAGTCTTACCAACTTGTGCCAGATCGCGTTGCTTATCGTCGAGTCCTCGTCGGCGTGAGTTTCTTCTGAGGTTTGATTGCGTTTCCTGTTTAACTTTCCAAGACTTTATCATCAAAGCCCAATCGAGCTCGTCATAACCTCGGCGCTTCTTAAGAGGTCCTGATGAATTCTCCTCCATCCAACGAATAAGCCCCTCGACCGCAACAGCCTTGTGGAATGGTTCCTTTTCGACAATTGGAGAGAGAGTCGCGAAACCTACGAAGGGTAAGCCAAAGTCGTACGCCAACTCTTTACGTGCGGCGTCGCTCAGACTATTGAGAGGAATACGACTGGTGAGTATATCGCCCTCCGATATACACCATTGCACCCGGCCATGATTGACGATAGTGCTCAGGCCAAGCTTGGAGCCGCGTTTAGCTGCGATATCGAACACGTACGGGCCGCTCGCAGTCACAATCCCCGCGAACAGCCTCCCTTCATAAGTTTTCTCGAAGAATCTAGGGCGCTTTGCTGCCATAGCAACCTCGTCCCCACGCAAAGGGATTCCGCCACAACGTAGCCAAGATAGCGCGTCTCTACGGCTCAATTCAAGCAGCCGCTACGACCTCGTGCCCACACGGAGCAGAACAACGATCGCGCAAGCAAGGAAGGACCATGCAATGAACCTCGATAGTTTGCGCAGCGCAGCGGACCTTTCTTTAGACAAACCCCACGGCACCCGCTTGAAATACATGGGCGGATGCAAGTGCATGCTCTGTCGCGCGGCAAACTCGCGCTACGAAACAGAGCGGGCGGTTGCCCGCAAGAATGGCGACTGGAACGGCATCGTCGACGCCAGGGCGGCAAGACGGCACATCTTGAAACTCTCAAAGGCCGGCGTCGGCTACAAGTCCGTTGCAGATGCGGCCAGCGTGGCCCACACCGTCGTTGCGGAGATCCGGGCAGGCAGGAGGCTCCGCATCCGGCAGAGGACCGAGCGCAGCATCCTCGCCATCACCAAGACCGCTTATGCAGGCGGGGCGCTAATCGACGCCGATCCAACCTGGAAGAAGATTGACACGCTGCTGGACGAAGGCTTCACCAAGTCGGAGTTGGCCCGGCGTCTCGGGTCGAAGACACCAGCCATTCAGTTCAGCCATTT
Source organism: Granulicella sp. (assembly GCA_003162875.1). Classification (GTDB taxonomy): domain Bacteria; phylum Acidobacteriota; class Terriglobia; order Terriglobales; family Acidobacteriaceae; genus Edaphobacter. The sequence goes on along the minus strand of PLUT01000084.1, from coordinate 1,515 downwards.
TGAGGTCACGGCGAAGACGGCCGCCCGCGTCGACCGTTTCTACCGGGCGATCATGCTCGGCGGAGAAGCGCCCCTGAAGAAGGTGGCGTGACCAGCACCTACCACACAGATGTTCCGTGAAGGAAGAGGCCAACCATGAAAGCGCAATTCCTGATTGAAATGCCCACCCCCGCGGGAGTCAAAGACGAGGGATTTGCTCTGTACGACTTTGGAGACCAACGCCTGAAGTGGAGTGCGCCCTTCCCTCTTCCCGCGCTCGGGACTCGGGTCTACATCACCATGAACAATATCGGATGGGCCTCTATCGAAGGCTTCTTTGCCGAGGATGGCTATGTCGGAGTAATGACCCGGGCTGAAGACCCGCCGCAGTGGCTGCGCGAACAGCGTCTCCGCGATCGGGCGAACCCGCGGCACGCGGACAAGCCAGATTGGTGGAAGCAAGGCATCGGCTGCGAGTTTGGCGCCGAGATAGCGCTTGAGAAGCCAGCTCCGCGATTGGTCAAGACGGCATGACTGCCCGGTTTGTGCCGCCATTCAAGTCGCGCCGGCGCTCCCTCGAAAGCTTTGGGCTCCGAACCATCATTTGCTCGGCATGCGGACAGATACACCCTCTGTCCGCCGACGAGCCAGCCCCCCAGGTGTACAGCAACTGCGGCAAGCCGCTTCAAGGAGCAGAAAATAAATGAAATACGACGTATTGCTCTTTATTGCGATCGCAGTTGCTTTGGCTGTAGAGCCGGCGTTGGAATTCCTCACCACCATTCGCGGGCGCGGTCAGTAAAACGAGCCGAGAAGGCTCCCTATTGTCCCTCGATTAGGCACCTGCCATTTTGCCGACAATTCACTGCCATTATGGCAGCTTTCGGAGTACAGTATGAGCATGGCAGTTCCTAATACCAAATCCATCGCCACGTTCGTCGGGTCAGCGACCATCATGCCGGGAACACGCATCGGCAAAGCGCTCGGACTGAAAAGCATGGAAACCCCATCGCTCATGCAGGCCGCCCAATCCGGCCTGAGTTGGAACGCCGTACGNNTCCCTGAGCGAACCTTCGCCCGCCGCCGAGAGGCTGGAACCTTCGACCGCAGAGAGTCCGAACAACTGCTGCGCCTAGCCGAAATCTCTCAGGCCGCCCTCGAACTGTTCGACGGCGATACCGCCGCCACCCGAACTTGGCTTACCTCACCGGTCCGCGGCCTCGGCAACGCACGCCCTATTGACTTCGCCCAAAGCGAGTTCGGTGCTC
>PLUT01000084.1:0-221 GCA_003162875.1 Granulicella sp. | reverse complement strand
TGGGCGATGGAACAGCAAGGGCATCGCCGTCGTTTACGTTGCCGCTACCCGCTCTCTGGCCATGCTCGAAATCCTCGTTCATATGAGGAACACCCAACAGACGGCTCCTCCTATCCCCTACATGTTGTTCCCCGCTTCATTTGACGAACGCCTGATCGAAGAACTCCCGCCTTCGAGCCTGCCGCCCGACTGGGACCTTGAACCGCCAACTGACTCAACCA
>PLUT01000033.1:1693-4082 GCA_003162875.1 Granulicella sp. | reverse complement strand
AAGGGCGGCGGCTTGTATGCAACGATTGACCCCGCTGACCATTTTGGCTTGGAGATGAGCGTGCGCCAGGTGTTCGGAACAGAAGGCGTTCACGAGCGAACCTACAATGTTGGGCCCCGTTTCTATCTGACCCACGGACGTTTCATGCCGTATGGAAAAGTGCTCTTCGGTCGCGCCGTGTTCAATTTCCCAAACAACTTTGCGAACCAGGCCTTCACGGAGGGAACCCTTGGTGGAGGCCTCGACTACCGCCTTAACTCGGTGCTCTACCTCCGCGGTGAGTACGAGTATCAGAGATGGTTTTCNNTCTCCTATCACTTTGGCGGAAATGCCGATTGCGAATGCGGCCGGTACTAAAGAGTCGGGCGCTAGCGGACGAGGAGAGTTGAATACACATGACAGCCAATGATGCGCCAGAATCGCGGCAACTAGCACTANNGGTTTTAGACCCCAGTGACACTATCTTTGATTCACCCGAGCACACGCATCAAGCGTTGAACGATATCGGCTACCTGACCACAACCACGGTCTCGACGAACATCTACCTGGCGGCGAGGATGAATAAGCCCCTACTTCTTGAAGGCCCGGCCGGCGCGGGCAAGACGGAGTTGGCCCTCCGCGTGGCAAAAGCAGAGAAATTACGCTTTATCCGGTTTCAGTGCTACGAGGGGATCTCGGACAAGCAGGCGATGGGCGACTACAACCGGGCGCTACAGGAGATGTTCGTGCTGCTCCAGTCCAAAAACCAAACATGCACGTGGGATGAGATTCGCACTGAGATTGTCGGGCGGTCCTACTTTATGTCGGGACCGTTGCTTGAAGCCCTCGAATCGCCTGAACGAGTTGTACTGCTGATCGACGAGCTTGATAAGGTTGACCATTCATTCGAAGCGACTCTTCTTGAGATCCTTTCAGTGTGGGAGATGTCTGTCCCGGGAATGGGCACCATTAAGGCAACAAAGCCTCCGTTCACCGTGATTACGTCTAACCAGGAACGCTTTCTAGGCTACCCGTTGCGACGGAGAGCGATTTACTTGCAGATTGAACATCCGACTGTCCAGGTCGAAGCGGCAATTGTGGCACGCAAGACGCCGGAACTATCACACGAACTGCATTGTTTCATCGCGGGTTTCGGCAAAGCGCTCCGCGCGTATCCAATGGATAAGTCGCCCTCGATCTCAGAGATCGTCGACCTTGCTAGAGCGTTGGGACTTCTCGGCAGGACGGCGATCCGGCCTCAAGATAAGGACATCTTGCTGCCGCTGATTGCTAAAACTGAGGCTGATCGCAAGAAGCTTCTGATGAAGAGCAACTTTGAAAACCTAATTGAGTTAGCAGCTCGCCATCGCGATGAAATGCTGACCCCTGTCTGTACGCCGAGCGAGACTGCTGTTAACAAAGAGATCATCGTACCGCAGGCAAAGGCTACGACGGCGCGAGTGGTGCCATGTAAAGTTACGCCAAATCAAAAGAGCGGGGCCCCCAGGCTGGACGCATGGGGCATGCGCAACTTGCTTCGGCTTCCATTGTGGNNGCCGACTACTACCATGTGCCGCGGGAGATCGTGTATGCCGTCATAACCCATGAGTCAGGGTGGAAGGCTAAGGCCGTTTCAAACATGGGGGCGATGGGACTGATGCAGTTGATGCCTGCGACTGCTGCCTATTACAGTGTTGCCGATCCATTTGATATATCGCAAAACATTGGAGCGGGCGTTCACTATTTGGCTGATCTTATCGCCAAGTTGAGCGATTGGAGGCTGGCGATCGCTGGCTACTATTGCGGTGCAACCTACCCGCTGCAGCGAGGCCTGGCATACGCAAACCAAGACGTCGTCCAGTACGTGAACGCAATACAGCGTCNNGAGGCGCCACCGGTCGCACCTCCGACTGACCCAATCCAGCAAGACACGCCAGAGGTAAACCCATGATCCGTCGCGCCCTCGCAACATTTACCGTATCGCTAGCAGTGGTGACCGCGTTTGCACAGTCGACAGACAAGTCGTGCGTATCGTCAACCGCGAAGAAGCCCTCGGCCGCTATTACCAGTTCCAAGGTAAAACCTGCGNNCCGAAGCCAATCGCCGTGCGCCCATACGTGGCGACCGTTGGCGCTCCACTGAGCGCGCCGCCATTGGTTGCGCCGGTGGTGCTGCCACACCCCAGGGATTTATCGGTTCATCCAAATTTGGAGTTTGTGCCGACGTCAAACGAGGTTGTTCGTGACATGCATCTACGTCCGCTATTCACGTCAACTATTCACGTTGGAGAAGCTGTCAATTCGCTCGTGGTCGGAGCGCCAACCTTATTCGAAGTTGAACACAAGGACAGCGAACCAAATCTGATTTTCGTGAAGCCGTCGACCCATCTTGCTGCTGAAAGCAATCTGCT
>PLUT01000033.1:0-1655 GCA_003162875.1 Granulicella sp. | reverse complement strand
GATGCGAACGAGCCTTTGAGATCCCGGCCGGACGTAGGCGCGCCGGGACGATCGACACTTTCCGCCGCGCCTGGACACTCGACGGTTGGTATGAACACGGATTCTGCTCTCGATCACCAGTTTGAAGTCGGCGCGCCCCATTGGGTGACGGTCCCCGAGTTAACCAAATTGATAAAAGCCAACGCCAAAGCACCGAACTGCATAGCTATCGCCATTGGGGACATCCGCCAAGAAGGGGACAGTATGGTTGTCAGCTTCTCAATTCTGAACATCAGTCACCACTGGGTCAGCATTATGCCGCCGCAGATTGAGTTGACCAATCCGCTGCTTAGTAAAAAAGAGGCAAAGAAAAAGGGATCCTTCGCACAGCCGATTGCGTCCACGGATTACAAGTTGGACAACCCAAAGCTAAGCCCCGGGGACCGCGCGGATGGCTCAATCACATTCCCAAAGCCAGATTCCAAGATCTCCAAGGAAAGTCTCTTGCTTCACATCGCCACGTCCGCGTCGATCGACACGCCGGTCTACTATCCATTGCCATTCGTGGCCCCATCGTCTGAAGAAATCATTGCGCAACAGGAAGGTACAGATGCCCGTACTCNNGACGCCAGTCAGGATAAAGGCTTCTTCGTGTCGCGCCGGAAGGTGGACTTTGGGCAGAATAGCAGCAAGTCGATGACAATAGCCGCTATCGTGGCCGTTGCTGCTATTGGCGGCGTGTTCGCTATGTCCCATCGAGAGGGCGCGGGCACCAAGAAACCGCAAGCGACAACAGTAGCCACATCTGTTAAGCCCGTCAACCAACCGAGCGCAGCATATCAACCCGGTGACCGCGCAGTGGATACCTTGGAAGGGAAGCGAGACCAGGCAGTCTCGGCGTCCGATATTGAAAACACGAAAAACTCCAACCCCGATGCGGACTCATCTATCGCTAACCCAAAGCGTCAAATTGGGCCAGCGCTCCCTAAGTATGCGGCGACCCAGAGCGTGCGCCCGAATCTCGGTGCAGTACCGCCGTTTCAGGCCCCCTCGTACACATACGGAGCAACCGCAGTTCCGCCCGCACCAAGCATTCCCACCGCGGGGGTGACGGAGCAGGCGAGACAATACCAGGATGCTGTTACGAAGCCGTCGTATGTGTTCGCGTCGACTGGGGCGGCTGGCGCCGGTGCCGATTCAGGCAGTGAGTCAGCCCCAAATTTTGGGCTTGAGCCTGGCTTTCATCTCCCGGCCCACCTCGAGTCGAGTGTCAGTACGTTGGGTAGCGTTCCTGCTGTCGCGATCATTGAATACAACTACGTTCGCGGGGGAAGGGTAATTATTCCGGCAGGGAGCCGCGTAATTGGAAAGATTGGCGGTGCCAGTTCTACAGGTCTCGTCCAAATAACTTTCACGGAGATATATCTACCCAACGGAACAACCATACCCATCAACGCGGTCGCTCTAGACTCATCGCTTCACCTAATCAAAGGCGTCGTCACCGGGAAAAACACGGGCAAACAGATCATCCTTGGCGCCTTGAGCAGCGCGGGATCGTTGGGCGCCGGCTTTCTGACATCCAGCAACACAGTGACGCAGACAGACCTCGCTCGGAACCAGATTGCGGCCAATATCGGTCGTTCTGGCGATCAGGCAATTCAGCAACTCCAGGTCGG
>PLUT01000028.1 GCA_003162875.1 Granulicella sp. | reverse complement strand
CCAACCAGTGCCGTACTACCCCAGACAGAATAACCGCGACCTCAATCATCCACGGAATTGGCCCCCAGAAATAGGTCAGAAACTTCAGGAAGGCATTGGTCTTCTCAACCTTGAGTGCATTGGGGCCATCCTGCGTCAGCCGTTTGGCAGCCTCGGCCTGAGTCAGGCCTTTAGCAGAAGACTGCAGCTTGGCCCGTAGATCGGCCATCGGGATCGCCTTCAAATCGTCCTTCGACGTTGGCTTTGCGCCGGGCTTTAGGTCTTCTTTGGCATCAGCCTTAGGTTTACCAGTTGCGTCGGGCTTGGGGTCGTTTTTTGACCCGCTCTTGGCCTGGGGCTGTTCTTTAGTGTTGGAATTTTCTGTAGTCGGACTCACGATGTATGCTCCTGGTCGATGACTTGAGTGAGTTTCATTGGAGCGACGGCGAAGACCGGTCGCACACATACTGCGTGAGCGACCTCACCTTTCGAGGCTTGGCTAAAGCATCTCCTGAGATCCCGCGACCGATATCCGGGCCGGACAATTCTCCGGGAGAGCTGTTTTTCTGACGCCCTCGCACTGTAAGTATGTTCTCGAGCGCGAGTGGGCGCTGAGCCGTTTTGCTCATGGAATCGCAGCCAGGCTCCCAACTGACAGCTCAGCGAGGTTCTTGAAGGTTGGTTGCCGGAACGCTCCAGAATTCCAATGTCGGGTCAATCTTGACCAGTAATCAGCTCTCCCTGCCGCGTAGAATTCAGTCGTGGTTTTGGAGTTGGAACTTGTCCCGCCGCCGATCTGGTATTCCAAATGCGGATCGCGCGGCTCGGCCGTCCTACGAGAGTCGCGCATTGAATCGTATGGGCAACGAGGTAAGAAACACCTTCGGCCTCAGCGGTCGGGAGCACAATCCATGGCAGTTATGATGCAGGCGTTTTACTGGGACGCGCCGAAGCACGAGAACAAGGAACACGAGTGGTGGAACTTCATCGCCGAGAGGGTAGAGGATCTAGGTAGGGCTGGTGTCAACGCGCTGTGGCTGCCTCCGGTCAATAAGGCGGCGAGTACGACGTCAATGGGCTACGATCCCTATGACTACTTTGACTTGGGAGACTTCGACCAGAAGGGCGGGAAGAAGACCTGGTACGGGAACAGAACTGAGTTGGAGGCGCTGATCGCGACGGCGCATAAGCACGGGGTCGGGCTATATGCGGACATGGTGATCGACCACTGCTCGGGCGCGGACGAGGAAGAGGTTAACCCCATCGACAACCAAAAGCACTGGACCCGGTTCGACCCGAAGAGCGGCATCTTTCCCCGCAACTACAACCACTTCCATCCCAGCCGGTTCGAGCGCGTGATCCGAGAAGGCGAGAACTACGCTGGTTTCCCTCATCTTTGCCATCGCAACCCCGAGGTGTATGCGGCGATGTACCGGTATGCGCGGATGCTGATCGAGGAACTCGACTTCGACGGCTTCCGCTTCGACTACGCCAAAGGGTTCGGCGCCTGGATGATCGGGCTGCTTGCGAAGTACCAGTATGTCAAGAATGGCAAGGAATTCGTTCCGTATGTGGTCGGTGAATACTGGTCTGGCACAGAGAATATCGACAGCTGGCTGGATCGAGTCGAACAGTTTACAGACAACCAGATCGCAGCGTTCGACTTTCCCCTGCGCTACAAGCTGAAGGACGTATGTGACAAGCCCAAATATGACCTGCGCAACCTGACGGACGGCGGCTCGGTAGTGATGAAGCGGCCGAGGCACGCGGCGACCTTTGTCGACAATCACGACATGGGCGACAACAGGATTGTCAACGACAAGCTGATGGCCTACTCGTTCATCATGGTGCATGAGGGCTACCCGTGCGTATTCTGGTACGACTACTACAACAACGGGCTGGCGCGCCCGGGGACGCCAAACGGCATCGATGCGCTGATGCTGGCACACCACAACCACGCCGGGGGCGACTCAGAAATACTGCACGCCGATCCCGATCTCTACATCATGCAGCGTCTCGGCTGGAAGGACGAGAGCGCCGATCAGCCGGGCCTGATCTACGTGCTGAACAACCTGGGCACTCGGTGGTCGGGTACCTCGGTGAAGACCAAGTGGGCCAATCAGCAGTTCGTGCCCATCGCCTAGGACGGGCACGACCAGGCGTGGCCGGACTCGCGCACTACCGATGGCAACGGCAACGCCGAATTTCCTGCCCCGCCACGCGGCTATGCAATCTACGTACCTGCGTAGCGGATTACGGTTGCCCGCTTCAGTTTCTTGCCGCCGATGAATGCGAAGACCCACGGAGAAGACCCGTAGCGCACTAGCTATGTAACCCGGAGGATGAATATGCTTCACCCTTTACAGGCGTTGGTTGAACATCACGTAATTGCAATCGACGGAGAGACCGGGAACGTACGGGACTTTCTTTTCGACGACAAGACCTGGGTGATTCACTACCTGGTCGTTGACGTGAAGCGCTGGCTCTCTCGACAAGAGGTGATTCTCCCGGTTACGGCCGTGAAACAAGTCGATTGGGAGAACAAGAGTCTTCACCTTGCATTGACGAAGGAGCAGGTGCGCGAAAGCCCCGACGTTGATACGAAAGAGCCTGTGTCACGCCAACAAGAAATCGCAATGAGGGATTACTTCGGCAAACTGGCGTACTGGGTCGACAGGCGGTCCCCTATGACGTCCTCTATGCCAACTGGCATTGAGTACCCGGTGCACACCAAGGGAGATTTGCATCTCCGCAGCATCTCGCACCTGGAAGGTTACGAGGTATCGGGTACGGACGGTGACATCGGGCGTTTGGAAGGCTTCGTCCTGGATGAGGCCTCCTGGCATCTGGGCTATCTGGAGGTTAAGGCGGGAGAATGGCTTCTCTGCCACTCTGTGCTGGTTCCTACACGCTGGGTAAAGTCCGTCTCTTGGGCCGATCACCGAGTCAATTTACACCACACTCGAAAAGGCGTTTTAAGGCCGAACCGGGGTGGATTGGCAACCAGCAAGGAGATGACATGAGAACTGCAACAGTCGTCGGCATTATCTTGATCGGCATTGGGGTTATGTCGCTTGCGTACCTTACATCGCCTGTAGGATTTCTGCTTCAAGGGACCTTCAATCATCAAAAGATGAATCTGGTGCCCCCTATTCTTGGGGGGGTAGCGCTCATTAGCGGTATCGCTCTCTTGGTTGCAGTACAAGTGAGAAAGTAGAGGGAAAAGAGAGAACACCGAGTAGAGTGCCATGGATCATTCGAATTCAAGTCCCGATATAAACGGGCTTCGGAGCATGGCGGGCTTAGTTCATCTGCATCGAGATGGATGTAGCCGCCTAGTCCAATATCTGCATCCAAGACAGACAGGTTTGGTAAGCCCATCCTTGGATGGCAAAGTCAGACCTGTTGTGGTGATGAGGTATCTAGCAGCCGTCGCGCCTAACCTGCGTGCAGGGTAAAGCCCTAAGCCCCCATCCTCCCAGTATGCCATTTGATTTGTATTACAGATTTGACATGAGAAGCTTCTTAGAACCCAATTGGGTTGGTGTCTGATGGTCAGTTGCTGCGTCAATCCTGCATGTCATGCGGAGTTCACGGTTCTCAGTGGCGGCCACCTCTATGCGTATGAACGGCCATCTGCTGACACGGAGTTTTTCTGGCTCTGCTCCGCATGCGCTCCCAAGGCCGAGTTACGTCTCGACCCTAAGGGCTGCGTCTTGGTAAGAGAGCGAACCGACCCCGTCCGGTCACAGCCACCCCATCCCGACCGCCGTCTCCGTCTGGTCGCTCACCCCGAAGGAGCATCGTCCATAACGCACTGGCAGTTATTGTATGCAGGGCGGCACGAAGGAAGAATGGCACACCGACTCCAAGATAGTGAATGATTTGGGCGTATTCGAAATAGGGAGTTTTTATGAATGCAACGACAAAATGTGCCCATCCTGCTTGTAACTGTGTCACGGTCGACGGGAAACAATACTGAGCGAAACCTGTGCCGATGCGAAGAGAGTGCATGAACTGGCATGCCAATGCCAGCACCCTGCGTGTCAGGGCGCAGCGCTGAAGCCGTAGCCGGCTCAGAGGCCGGCCGGAGAAGCATCTATGTTGACAAGAACGCGATGTTGCCAGTTGTTAGCAGCAGTTTCTCTTCTGCTGGTGTCGTTCGGCGGGTCCGCCAGTTGCCAGGAGGTCGAGGCGCCATCGGCGCAACGGGAAACGACTCACATCGACTATTCGAAGAGCCACGGCTTTCCCAATATCTTCTCGCCCTATACATTTCCCTCCGTCCCCGAACCACGTCTGGCTGATTCGCAGCGGCTTCAAGACCTGGTTGTAGACGGTAAATTGGTGTTGTCACTGGACGACGCCATTGCACTAGCGCTTGAGAACAATGGGGGGATCGCGGTGGCTCGCTACGACCTACCCATTGCCCAGACCGACCTGCTGCGCGCAAAAGGGGGAGGGGCGACGCGCGGGGTCGCGGGCGCCTATCAGTCCACTACGCTCTTTTCCGGCAGTCTGGGAGGAGGCGTGGGCAGTGGCGCATCCACGGGCGGAAGCGGTGCGGGCGGCATCCTGGGAGGTGGCATCAATAGCGTCGGCTCGACGAGTTGCTGTGATCCAAGAGTGAGGGTGAGCTATGGCTGGAGCAATGCAATCACGCCCCTCAACTATAAGGTGGTCAGCGGTGTGTCCATCAACACCACCCATCAGGCTTCAGTTGCGGCGGCGTACAGCCAGGGCTTTCTGACGGGCACAAGCCTCTTCGTGTCCGAGGACAACTCGCGTCTCTCCTCCAACAGCACAACCGCCATTTACGATCCGGAACAGGTATCGAGCCTTTCAGCGGGCGTGAGCCAGCACTTGTTGCGCGGCTTTGGGACACGCGCCAACAGCAGATTCATCCGTATCGGACGGAACGACTTGAAATACTCCATGAGCATCTTCCGGCAACGCGTGATTGTCGCAGTGGCGGAGGTGATGACTACATACTATGACCTGCTGTCCGATCGGGAGAGCATCCTGGTAGCACAAGAAGGGCTGGAGAATGCGCAAAAACTCACAGACCACAAGCAGGCCGAAGTTGGGTCTCCGGCCGAGTATGACGAACTGCGCAGCGAAGAAGAAGTTGCTGTGCGGGAGCAGGATTTGCAGAAAGCGCAAGACACCTTCGCTCAGGACGCCAAAGCCCTCAAGGTCAAACTATGCAGAGATTTCAACGAAGATCTAGCGACCGCGGAGGTCGTCCCATCTGACCATCTGCCCGACCCGCAACCCGGGGATGTGCCGCTTCTGGCCGTAGCCTTACAGGAGGCTACGATCCATCGGCCGGAGATCGAGCAAGCCGAGATGGACTTGAGCAATCAGAATGTCGTCATCGAGGCAATCCATAATTCTTTGCTGCCCTCGCTCGACGTTTACGCTTCGTACTCCCTCTCGGGGCTGAGCGGGGCGCTTGGGCCTACGTTCACGAACATCTTCGACGGCGACTACCCCAACTTCTCGTACGGGTTGACGCTCAACCTCCCCATTCGCAACCGCACCGCTCAGGCCGATGCGGAGCGCGCGCTCCTGGAGCAGCGCCAGTTGCAAACGAAACTACAGGACGCGAAGAGCCAAGCCGTTTGGAATGTCAGCGACGCACTGAGTGCCGTGGAGCAGGCACGGGGTCAACTCGCCTCCGCGCAGAAGTTGGTGAAGCTGGCGCGCCTGGTACTGGAGAAGCGCCATCAGAAGTCCGCCGTGCCTTCGGCCGACGTGGAAGACGCGATCACGTCACAACGCAACTTGACCGCAGCGGAAGCACGTGTTGTGGAGGCCCGTGCCAGCTATGCGAAGGCATTGATCCGGTATGAGGTGGCGACGGGGACTCTTCTGGATCGAAACAACATTGCATTGTCCGATGCTATAGAGGGCGGAGTCCATAATGGACCCGACGCTTCTGGCACACCTGACCAGCAAATTAGAAGAGGTACTGCAGAACCATGACTTCTTTAATTCAGTAATTCCTGTTTGACGACTGACCTACCGGTTTCGATCAATACTTGAAGTCACTATCCCCTTCTGACGGGTCAATCCAATGGCCTGCGACACCGGCATTAGATTCCATGAAAACGAGGAAGATAGGCTTTTGTAGGCCTTTTGTAGCAGGTGCCGACTAGCGCTCACGGATAAACAGCGCTGTCTGGACGCCATTCGCGGGTGTCGCAGTCACTCGTACCTGATCGCCCTTCTGGGCGTCACACTTTTCACCCTCGACAACACCAAGAGCGGTCTCCGCAACAGTCTTGTCATCAATATGGAAAGTCGTTGCGACACCTGCGGGATTCCTGATTGTCAGCAGATGCTCATGCCGGTCGAGTTTGACGACGGTTCCGCGGACCTTTACAAGTGGGCTCACGCCCAGATCCTCCAATGCCACAGCCGTCCGTAGATCATTCTCGCCGGTCCCAAAGTAGTAGACCAGAACCTGGGTTCCTGTCTTCCTGAATGCATCTGCGGCGATTGCGCCAGCCCTGATCCGATTCGCAAAATCGAGTGACGCATTAGCGTTCGTCAGAACTTTGAAGAGCCCGTCAGATCCATCGTCCGTCTTGACCACGATTATCTTAGAGGTCAGGCTGATTGCAGTAACCGTTCCGGTTAGGGCATGAACCACCTCTTGAGCGGTCAGTGTACAAGTGGTTCCCAAGAGGCATCCTGCTAGCAGCCAGCCTTGGCAAAATTCTCTCCGCATCGCTTTTCCCCCATATTCCCCGTGTGGCAGTTCCACGCTGCGAACTACAACGCACGTCCATTGTGGGCGTGGCAAGTATAGCGCAATATCGGCAATCAGCAACACTTATGGTTTGTGCAGTGCGACTTCTCGATTGGAGGCTAAGTTAATAGCGTCTCAGATTACATCTGCCCTGGTACCCGTCGTAATGAAGCACTACGGCTTCAAGGTCGCGCAACTGCAACGGCCTCACTGTATAAATCTGCTCAGACAGCAGGCACCGAAGAGTGGAAAGCTACATTTGAACGCGTGCCTGATTTGCTACCGATCGACCCAACGTTCAGCTGCCGCGCTTCCACGCAAACACTTCAGCTAACTAGCGGAAGCGAGGGTTGGGTGTGCCTACAACGAACGGACAAAGGAGAGTTAAAGTGTCAACACTTAATTCAGTCGTCGCGATTTATGACACCCATGTGCAAGCTGAGGAGGCTGTGAAGGAGCTTCAAGTGGCTGGCGTCGACATGAAGACGCTCTCTATCGCAGCCAAAGACACCCATACCGATGAGCACGTCGTCGGCTACTACAACGCCGGCGATCGGATGAAGCACTGGGGCAAGATAGGCGCGTTCTGGGGTGGATTCTGGGGACTGCTCTTTGGGTCCGCGATGTTTGCAATACCAGGATTGGGTCCGCTGCTCGTGGCTGGACCATTCGTGGCATGGATCGTGGCAGGTCTTGAGGGCGCGGTTGTTGTTGGCGGTGTGAGCGCCGCCGGAGCGGGCTTGCTCAGTATCGGTATTCCCAAAGACAGTGTCATCAAGTACGACGTTGCCCTGAAGGCCGACAAGTTCCTGTTGATCGTCCATGGTGCGCCGGACGTGGTGTATGGCGCGCGATTCATTCTCGATGGTTCCAGCACCGGCAACTACTGTGTNNGCCGTAGACAAGGCGAAGGACATCATCGCAGGAACCCGGCACAGCTCCTATGCCGTCCACGAATCCCCTGTGCTGGTCTAACTGGCCGGGTTCTGCGCTTTACCGCCCCGCGCACTCATCTCACCGAGTGCGCGGGGCGGACCATGCAACCGCTGTAATTCATGCGAGGTTCTCCCAGTGAAAAAGA
>PLUT01000053.1 GCA_003162875.1 Granulicella sp. | reverse complement strand
TCCTCTTGTGATCGAACGCGAGCGGCGGCAGAGCGGAAACCGGGTACCACCCGGCCGTCGCTGCATCTGTCCCAGCCAACAGCGGCGATTTGTCAGTTGGAACCAGCGCGTAATATGCCACTGTTACCACTCTGCCGCGCGGGTCGCGGCCGGGATCCCCAAACGAGTAGAGCTGCTCCAGGTAGACGTTCTTGGTTCCCGTTTCTTCAAAGAGTTCGCGAAATGCTGCTTGTTCCAGTGTCTCCTCGGCCAGGACGAAGCCACCCGGCAAGGCATAGAGTCCTTTGAATGGATCGATGCCTCGCTCGATCAGAAGCACTCGCAGCGTCTGCTCGTGAACCGTAAAGACAACAATATCGACCGCGACCTGGATTGTTTGCTGCTTCATGCGATAACCAGCCTCGCTTTTTCTGCCGAGCGTTGAACGTGGAGGATTGCGCCTGAATTAAACTCTACCGAATCCGCTTCGATGCCGTCACTAAAGACACATCCGCCCGATGGCATGGTCGATTCGACCAGCAGTTCCTCTCCGTTGCCGATCCACCCGGTCACCAGATCAGCAGTCGAATGCCGACTAATGAAGGGCTCCCGTGCCACAAAGAATAGTCGCGGATCTTCCCAGTCCATGTGAATGCGTTCGAGCGGGGTCCCGCCCATCGCCGTCGCTAGGCCGCCCGCCATATTGAAGACCGACGAAATCCAACCCGTGCTGCCCGCTCCTGTACACACCAGGATGCCGCTCGATGACTGATACTCGGTCTTCCCCTGCAGCGTGATCTTGTATCGTGCCGAGATATGGCTGCTCGCTCCGATGAAGAGGTCATTGAATGCCAGGATGCGTTGCCCATCCTGCAAACGCGCTTCGGCCATCGTCACCTCTCTCATGTGCTCCTTTCCTCCAAGCACAGCCGCAATCGCACCCCGCACATCTGTCGGCAGGAACGGCATCAGGATGCCGTCGAAGCGCTCAGGATCCGGATTGACTGCGACAATCGGCTGCCCCTTCACGTACTTGGCTGTGTTGGCAACCACGCCATCCTGCCCCAGCGTCACGATCAGGTCCTTTTCAGTGAAGAGCACTGTTGGCACCAGGCTCCGATCGAGAGCGTGGACCTTAAGCTCGGACGGAAGAGATCGCCGCGTCTCCTCCACCGCCGTGCGGTACACGGTGTCCTCACGCTCGTACTCTCCGAAGTCACCGCCAGCGTGTTCGATATAGAACCGAGCTTGCCCAACGGTGTTGAACCGTTCAACAAGCTCGGCAAGCCGGGTCTTCCGGGTAATGACAAATACCTTTTCGAACATGGCTAGTTCCTCTTCTTGCTCATCAGTCCCTGCAAGAGGTCAGGAGAGATATTCAACTCTCCGATCTTCTGAGCATTGCCAGCAAGCTCCTGGAAGGCAAGTGCGATCACCTGCCCGGCGTCGAATCCGCCAGGCGAGATGAGCATGAGCTTCTTCCAGTCCATCGTCTCGATCGCCTTCGCGGTCACTTCCATGGCGTAGGCCCGGCTGTCGGCGTCCTTCTTTTCGTTCGCCACTTTCTGGTCCATCAGCAGCGCCCGTTGCTCTTCAATCGCAATCTCGGCAGCCATCTGCGCCTCGCGGATCTGGCGCTTCTTCTCTTCCACAGCGAGCTCGGTGTTCAGTTCGCTTTCCTTGATGCGCCGTTCCTGCTCCACCGCCGCGTTCCGTCGCGCGTAGATTGCTTCATCCGACTTGCGTTGTAGCGCCTCGCGTGCCCCGGCTTCCAGCGCCTTCGCCATCTCCGGCGTCGGCTTGATGGAGATTACGGCCACGCTCATGATCTCGACTCCGAGGCTCGTAATTGACTCAGAGGTCTTCAGAGCCTCCGAAACCTCCGCACCAATCGCCGTTGCGCTGATCAGTACCTCCGGAAGTGTCATCCGCTGGGTCACGGCCCTGGCGGCGACCTGAGCCTCCTTCACCAGCCGCTCCTGCAGCTTCAACGGCCCATCGGCGAGGTACTGTGCCTTTGAGCCAATGCTGAAGTCGAGCAACGACGCGACCTTCCTCGGGTCAGCCACCCTGTAGGTCAATTGACCCTGGACCGTCGCCTGCTGGAAGTCGGCGGTGCTTTCCACAAAGGCAAATGGAGCGTCGGTACTCCCCATCGGAATTGCGGCAATGGTCGCGCTCGGCGCGTAGTAGAAGAAGGACAACCCCAGGCCTTCGCGCCGGATGCGACCCTGTTGAAAGTGGAGAGCGTAGTGGGTAGCTGGAACCTTTACGTAGGAGAAAAGCATGGCATGTACCTCATTAGTGTCTTACTGACACTATAATGGTGTCTCTATGACACTTTGTCAACAAGAATCTTCGACGCCTTCTCCCAATGCCGGCGATTGCCTGATCCGACAGTTGGCCTGCGAGCCTCTACACACTAAACATCAATGATGTGTATCTTGCCCGCGGGCTTCAAAGGTTTGTACTGTTCGTTGAGGTATGCCGCATTTGCGAAGCGAGTGGCTCCGCTCTCAAAGGTTCCTGCGCCGCCGTGAATATGGCCGAATAGATGCACCCTGGGCTTCTTCTCCACTACGGACTCGAGTAGCTCCGCGCATCCGAGGTGCTCTCCGCCTGGTGCGACCTGGTCGAGAATCCCCAACGGTGGGCCGTGCGTGATTAACACGTCCAGGTTGTAAGGGATTTGGTCCCAGTACCGATTCGCCCCCGAGCCACGAGGGTACATGAAAGCCCAATTCAGGAACTCAGGGGTGTAGGGCGACCCCCAGAAGGTGACATTGCCGATCGTGACGCCAGCGTTCTCAAGGTAGATCGCATTGGTAAGAAGGGAGCGGGCTTCTTGCGGGGAGTTCTGGAAATACCGGTCGTGATTGCCGGCGCAGACCACGCAGTGTTTGAACGAGTGCGCTCCAAGCCAGCGATTGAAGGACCGGATATCCTCCGGATCATACCCAGAGTTCATAAAATCGCCAGCATGCACCAGAACATCTCCGTCAGGAAGATCCTCTATCCGGTTGTGGAGCCCGTGGGTGTCTGAAATCACTACAAGTCGCATTGGTTTAACCTCGATATCTCGAACGATGACATCGCCGAAGACGCTGATTTGTTATTGTGTGACGATCTTGGAGATGAGTGGGAAGGTGTAATTCCCCCTCTTGATGTCGCCACCAGTGCATATTTCATCGACTGGGCAGTCGGCAATGGTTTTCATTTTGAAGTATATAGCCAATATTCTGGCTGTTACAATATATAATTGGCCATAAGAGGTAATATATTGGCTATCTATCTCAAAACTGTGCAAGAGGTGCAGGCAGGAATTGCAGGGCGGTTCAAGGCCCGGCGTCTTGCCATGAACCTGACGCAGAG
>PLUT01000172.1 GCA_003162875.1 Granulicella sp. | reverse complement strand
GCAGCGTGCACAACGCATCCACCCACGTTCCTCTGCTGATCCACGGACCCGGCTTTGAGGGTGCGCAGCAGATCACGCAGATGGTCGGTCTCATCGACATTGCGCCGACGCTGCTGGAAGCCGCGGGCGTTGCGGCGCCGCAAACGATGAAGGGCCACAACCTGATGCCGCTGCTACAGGATGAAAAAGCGCGCGCCGGATGGCCGAACGAGCACCTGATCCAGATCAGCGAATCGATGACCGGACGCGCGATCCGGACCAAGGACTGGACCTATTGCGTCGCCGAAATCACCGGAACCACCAACCAGATGGCCGCGACGACCTACCAGGAGTACCAGATGTACGACCAGCGCAACGATCCGTACGAGCAGGTGAACCTGGCCGGCCGCAGGGAGTTTCGCAAACAGGCCGACGAGCTGCAGGCGAAACTGAAGAAGCTGCTGGTCGCCGCGGGCGAGCCGGAGCCGGAGATTCGACCGGCGAGACTCTACCCGTAGGCTTCCGTGGCCGCACAAATGCGGGGATTCTTCGCTGCGCTCAGAATGGCAAACTCGAGGCTTATCCGCGACGGGCGCCTCGGTTATCGAGCGACGGGCACCTCGATTCCGGCTTCGGCGAGTTCCGTGGCGGAGGCGGGTTGGGTGGGCTCCATCTCGAGGAGATCGTTGAAGCGGTTGAAGTAGTTGAAGAGGCCGATGGCCGCCATCAGCTCGACCACTTCGCCCTCGGAGTAGAAGCTGCGCAGGCGCTGGAAATCGGCGTCGGAGTAGCTGTGCGCGTCGAGGGTCATGACTTCGGCGAGATGGATTGCGGCCTTCTCGGCTTCGGTGAAGCTGCTCGCGGCGGCGTCCTTCAGGGCTTCGAGTTGCGCGTCGTTCCAGCCGAGGCGCTTGCAGATGGCGGTGTGCGAGGCCAGGCAATAGGGCGTGCGGTTGCATTGCGACGTGCGCACAATGACCAACTCCTTGAGCGCCTTGGGCAGCGTTCCGGTGTTCAGGACGGCGTCCATGTGGGCGATGATGGTCTCGAAGATCTCTGGCCGGTGAGCCATGGTGCGAAACATGTTGGGCACGTTGCCGCGGTCGCGCAAGGTGCGGTCGTAAATGGCGACAGACGACGGGCGAACTTCGCTCCGGTTCAGGCGTGAGATGCGTGGCATAAATAAATTCCTCCGCGTGGTACGGATGATACAGCGGGTGTACGAAAGCCTGTTCCAGCAATGGTCGCGACCGGCTCGTGAGACTGCTTTGGGGGACCCCCTCCCCCCTATCGAAATCCCTATGATCAACAAAACACAGCGTCGAGTTTTTTGCTCGCCTTGCAAAATCCTGATTCCAGATGACTTAAAATGGAAGTATACCTGGAATCAATGAGTTGCCAGCAGGTCCACCGTGAAGCGACCGGGAAAACAGGGGCCAGGCACGACGCCGCGCTCCTGTTGTTCCTTCTTTAATTATACCGGCGGTGTCAAGGGTTTCGGGCTGAATCTGCGATTGCGTGGGGGCCATTGCAGCCGGCAGTTATCATCTTCGACATCCAGACTGACTTGTCGTAGTCGAAGACACCCTTGAAGCCCAGGACGTCGTCAACGACGAATCGGCCGTCTTCCGAAATCACTCGGGCGCCAACCTGCCAGCGGTACTTCTTCTGAGTACGTAGCGATTCGAGGCCATTGTCGAAGTACGACCACAGATTCACATACACGAGGTGGGAGCCGTCTTTTTGCATTACTGTGCGTCCCACCGCAGCGCCGTCGATGTAGCCCATCTCGTTCGAGCCAGAGAAAAGTCCATCCTCATAGAATCCGGGAGGCTTCAACATAAACGGTGGAACATTCGCATTTGGGTGCTGGCGTCTCCAATCCCGGTCGCAGGCGTTTCTGGTTTCGAACGCTCTGACCAGCCGCTTACTCAGGAGTGGCCAGATCGCTTTCCTGGCGGCCCCGGATGGAACACCAAGCGGATGGCGCGTTACAACCTCATGGTAGAGCTTCTGTACCACGTCCGCAGGCTGCGGCTCCTGGGCCGCGCTTTGGACTGAATAGGTAGCTATTGGCAACAGCATGGAAATACACACAAGCCTCGCAATACTTGTCCCACGATCCATTTCGCAGTTCCCTTTCCTTCGTCTACCGTTCGGTGAGAAGAGTATCACTTGGGGTCGAAGCGGATGGTGGAGAAGATGGACGAGAGGCGGGCGCGGACCTGGTCGAGTTCCGCGGGGGTAATGTCCTTGACGCCGGAGACCTCGCCGCCGCAGAAGGTGTTAACGGCGAGGTCGAAACGGTAGCAGGCGCCGCGGTGGAGCGTGGTGAAGATCTCATCGCGCTGGATGATGCAGATGTCCTTGACCTCGTCGTGGCCGTGCGCGAAGGAGATGCCGGCGATTTGCGTAATGTGCGCCGGCTTGCCATAGGGCGTGTCCGCGGCCTGCTGCGCGCACGCGACGACAGAGGCGTGCGGAGTGACGCTGAAGTAGACGTAGGCCCCGCTGAAGGTGGACGCCGGGAAGGGATTCTCCGGCATGGCGACGACGGCGCGCATCGCGGTCGACCTGGCCGCCGAGCGGGCGTCGAGGTGGAAGGTGCTGATCTCGTGGTCGGTGCGGGAGAAGGTCCAGTTGGCGGGATAGTCGAGAGAGAGATGCCAGGTGGCGTCGTGGAAGGTGCGGGTTGCGGGGTCGGTGGTTTGCGCGTATGCGGTTTGCGCGCGAAGCGGAACGCAGAGGCAGAAGGTCGCGAAGAAGAGCGGTAGGATGAGCGACACGCAGGTCCTTCGACTCCGGCTGCGCCTCCGCTCAGGATGACAGTTTGGTTGAGGGGTCAAGTGTTCAGGCTCCAGCCGGCAGTTTTTGGAGACGCAGGGTGCGGGATTCTTCGCTGCCTCAGAATGACAATTCCCTTCCCATAAAGAATACCCAACGCAATCAGGTGCGCATGCGGGGATTGGCCAGAGTGTAGGCCACGTCCGTAAGCAGGTTGACGGTGACGTAGGTGAGACCGATGGCGAGGATGCAGCCCTGCACCAGGGCGTAGTCGCGGTTGGAGATGGCGGAAAGCGTGAGCCGGCCGATGCCGGGCCAGCTGAAGACGGTCTCCGTGACGATGGCCCCCGCCAGCAGGCTGCCGAATTGCAGCCCGACAATGGTCAATACCGGAATGAGCGCGTTGCCCAGCGCGTGCCGGTAGACGACGGTGCGCTCACTGAGGCCCTTGGCGCGCGCCGTGCGGATGTAGTCCTGGCCCAGCTCTTCCAGCATGGCCGTGCGCACCATGCGGGTGAGCACGCCGGCAAGGCCGCTGCCCAGGGTGATCGCCGGGAGAACGAGGTACAGCCAGAATTGCCAGCCGAAGATACGCCCGGTGCCCGCACCGGAGACCGGCAGCCAGCCGAGCTTGATGGAGAAGATGAGGATGAGGATGGGGCCGAGGGCGAAGTTGGGAAACGACAGTCCGCCCAGGCTGGCAACGCCGAGAACGCGGTCCGGCCAGTGCCCGCGATGCAGCGCCGAGAAGACTCCGGCAGGGACTGAAACGGCGATGCCGATCAGCAGCGCGGCGAGGGTGAGCGCCATGGTGTAGGGATAGCGCTGGGCGACCAGATGGGTAACGGAATCGTGCAGGCGGAGCGATTCGCCTAGATTGGCGTGGAGGACGCCGCGCCAGTAGCGGAGATACTGCGTCCCCAGCGGCGCATCGAGGCCGTAGGCATGGCGCAATACGGAGACGTCGGAGGCAGTGGCGCCCTCGCCCAGCATCTGCACCACGGGGTCGCCGGGGACGAGATGGATGAGGAGAAACACCACCGACACCACCACCCAGATGACTGGAAGCGTGATGAGGATGCGGCGGACGGGTTTGGGAAGATGGGTCAGCGGTCAGGTCTCAGATATCAAAGCTTAGCTGCTGTGGACGCTCAGGGGTGATGGTTTCCACGCGGACGCGAGCGATGCGCAGGCCGGCCATCTCTTCGACGACAAAGCGGCGGCCGCCGTGAACGACGCTTTCGCCGGCGACGGGAACGTGTCCGAGTTGGGCCAGCAGGAATCCGGCAAGGGTCTCGACGCCGGCCTCTCGGGGGAAGGTCCAGCCGAGCTGGGTGCCCAGGTCGCGCAGGGTGGTGCTGCCGTCGAGCGCCATTACTCCCTCGGCGTTGAAACCGGTCGTGCGCGCGGCGATGTCGAACTCGTCCTCGAGTTCGCCGACTACCTGCTCCAGCACATCTTCGGCGGTGACGATGCCGACGGTCGATCCGAACTCGTCGACGACGACGGCGATCTGGCGGCGCCGATTCTGGAATTCCTGCAGCAGTTCCACGGCCAACTTGGTTTCCGGCACCACCAGCACGTCGCGCATTACCTGGCGCAGGGTGAGGCCGGTGTTGATGGCGCCGCCCAGGCCCAGGGCAACGGCGCGGAAGTGCATGAGCCGCGAGATGTCCTTGGAGTAGACCACGCCGATGATGCGGTCGGGGTCGGCAGCGCTGCCGGATAGGTCGCCCTTGATCTCGTACACGGGAACGCGGGAATGCTGCTCTTCCACAATGCGCGCGCTGGCGAGTTCGATTGGCATATCGGCGGAGAGGGAGAATATCTTGCCGCGCGGCGTCATCACCTCGCGCACCGTGACGTGGTTGAGTTCGATGGCGCGGTGGATGATCTCTTCCTGGAAGGCGGGCAGCAGGCCCATGCGGCGGGTGGCAGTGGCGATGAGCTTCAGCTCCTCCGGCGAGTGCACGGAGCCCTCGCCATGCAGCGGTGCGCGGAAAAGGCGCAACACCACCGCGGCTGAGACGTTCATAATGCGAACGAAGGGCCGGGAGATCCGGATGAACGCATCCATGGGCCCGGAGACGGCGAGGGCGATGCGTTCGGCACGCTGCAGGGCGAGGGCCTTGGGCACGAGTTCGCCGAGCAGCAGTTCCAGGTAGGTGATGGCCGCGAAGGCAATGACAATGGCGACAGTGTGCGCGTAAAGGAGGGCGAGCCAGTGGATGGGCAGCCACCGGCTGATGAGGTCGAGAAGCATCGCCGCGAGCGCCGGCTCGCCCAGCCAGCCCAACGCCAGCGAGGCCAGGGTAACGCCCAACTGAACGGCGGGCAGAAACTCATCGATGTTGCGCTTGAGATGCAGAGCGGTGCGGGCCCCGGGACGGCCCAGCGCGACCAGTTGCTCCATGCGCGTCTCGCGCACGCTGATCAGCGCGAACTCCGCAGCCACAAAGAAGCTGTTGGCCAGGATGAAGAAGGCCACCATGACAGCGCGAAAGAACATCAATTCCAGCATTCCGTGCTGAGGATAGCACTCCGCGCGCGACCGAAGCGCAGAGCGCGACCGCATGACGGCACGCGCCTGCGCCATCGCCCAGAGTTGGGACACGAGCGCCTAATGATAAGCTGTCGGGATTCTAACGCCGAAACTCAGGCAAGCAGCTTGGTGATCGACTTGTCGATGGTGTCCCGGGGGACGTAGCCGACGATCTGATCGGCGACTTTGCCGCCCTTGAAGAGCAGCAGCGCGGGAATGCCGCGAATCCCGTAGCGCATGGGCGTCGCGGTGTTGGCGTCCACGTCCATCTTCATCACCTTCAGCTTGCCGTTGTAGTGGGATGCCACCTCGTCCACCACCGGCGCCAGCGCGCGGCATGGACCACACCACGCGGCCCAGAAATCCACCAGCACGGGCTGATCCGATTGCAGCACTTCCTGCTCAAAACTTGCGTCGGTCACTGCCGTCACGAACTGTCCTGCCATTAATTGCTCCTCCCGCTACTCAGCCAGGAGGCAAGTAGACGTAATTGGTACCTCACCATAATAGATGCGCCGGGCATTCAGTGGGTTCAGTATCCGCGGGATGCGGTGAATGGCCTAAGAAAAGTAACGCCCGCTGCCCGAGTTTGCACGGGACAGCGGGCGGCGTAGCAGCCCTCCCCAGAACTGCACACGCGCACATATTATGGAAAGGTGGGGTCAATGTAAAGAAAAATTATGGGTGACTAAAGTAATCGAGGCTGCTGGCCGATGCGTCCATCACCTCTTCGTGATTTACATGCATAGTTTTGCGTATATTGCTGCTGTCGCTGCACTTTCTCGTCCACCTGTTAGGACTGGGTCGCCCCGCCCGCAATGCTGGTTGCGACGATCTCAAGCTCGGGCTCCCCGGCCACGGAGCGAATCCGGCCGGCAATCCCGGCGGTGTCAGCGTCCGCTTCGACCACCAGCAGCATGCCCGGCCCGGCCCCGCTGAGGGCCACGCCCAGCACGCCGGGTGTGCCGGCAAGCGGCAGCAGCCGCTCCAGCAGCGGACAGGCCTCCATCCGATACGGCTGGTGCAGCCTGTCCTGCATGGCCACGCGAAGCAGGTCGCCCCGGTCCAGCGCAAAGGCCGCCACCAGCAGCGCCGCCCGCTGCACATTGCCGACGGCGTCGGCGCGGGCGTAGGCGGTGGGGAGCAGGGCGCGCGCGCGCTCGGTTGACAGGCTGGCCGGCGGAAGCGCCAGCAGCAGCTTCCAGCCCACCTCCTGGCCGCAGGTTGCCGCCGTCACCGATCCCCCGGCGACGGCTGACACGGTCATGTAACCCAGTGCGCAGGCGGCTACGTTATCGGGGTGGCCCTCCCGCCGGCTGGCCTCGTCAATGCAGGCGCCGCGGTCCCATCCCAGGCTGCCAAAGTGGTTGGCCAGCATCACTCCGCCCAGCAGGGCGGCCGCGCTGGACCCGCAACCCATGCCCAGCGGAATCTCGTTGTGGATGCGCAGATGCAGCGGCGTCAGCGGACGCCCGGCGCGAGCCAGAACATCGCGGTAGGCCTCGAAGATCATGTTGTTGGCGGTACGCGCGCAGCGGTCCGCGTTGCGCCCGGTGGCTTCGATGGTCAGTTCCGGGCCGGACGCCCGGGACGCCTCTGCCGCGATGGTCAGGGTGAGCGCCATGGCCAGGCCGGCAGCGTCAAAACCCGACCCGAGGTTCGCCGAGGTGGCCGGCAGCACCAGCCGGACGGGGCTGGAAGGCGCGCCCGCGATCTGGTCCGAGTCCGAAGTCCGGCTCATACCGGAATTCCGGTTGCCGTGGGCACCAGGGGTGCAGCGGGCGTCGAAGCCGCGTTCACCCTGGCCATCTGTTCCTCGAGCGCCTTCAGCACGACGGTCTCGTCTGCCTCCAGAACGATCGGCGGCTTGCGCAGCAGTTGATGTCGCGCTCGCTCGTCCTCGGTGGCGCCCGCCAGCTCTGCCGCCGTCAGCAGTTCGCCGCGATGGTAGTCGATGGTGTACTGCGAGTCCTTCAACGTATGACCGGTTAGGACGAGCACCACCCGCTCTTCGCGGTTGACCCTTCCCTGCGCGACCAGCTTCTTCAAGCCTGCGAGCGTTACTGCCGATGCCGGCTCGCAGCCCACACCCTCGGCGCCGATCTCGGCTTTGGCCAGCGCAATCTCCTGCTCGCTGGCCTGCTCGCACCATCCGCCCATCTCTTCGATCACGCGCGCCGCCTTCTNNGTCGTTGAACCAGCGGTAGAGCGGGTTCGCGCCCTGGGCCTGGATGACGCTGATCTTCGGCACCCGGGAAATGAGCCCGAGGTGCTTCATCTCCTGGAAGCCCTTGCCCAGCGCGGACGAGTTGGCGAGGTTGCCGCCGGGCACGACAATGTGCTCGGGGACCTGCCACTCCAACTGCTCGACCATCTCCACGGCGGGCGTCTTCTGGCCTTCCAGCCGGTATGGATTCACCGAATTGAGGAGGTAGATGGGGAAACGCCGCACCAGTTCCCGCAGCAGGCGCACGCATCCGTCGAAGTCGGTCTTCAACTGCACGGTCATGGCGCCGTAGTCCATGGACTGAGACAGCTTGCCCCAAGCAATCTTGCCCTCGGGAATAAAGACGATGCAGCGCAGTCCGGCGCGTGCGGCATAGGCGGCCATTGCGGCGGAGGTATTGCCGGTGGACGCGCAGGCCACCCACTGAAAGCCGCGTTCCACCGCAACCGAGAGTGCCGCGGTCATGCCGGTGTCCTTGAAGGAGGCGGTGGGATTCATCCCCTGGTGCTTGGCCAGCAGCCAGTCCAC
>PLUT01000168.1 GCA_003162875.1 Granulicella sp. | reverse complement strand
TGCATCGCATCCAAGAGCGGTACGCTTACGACTGCCTAAGCCCGGGAAGGAGCGGGTCGAGGAACAACTCCGTCCCGCTCCTTTGGGCTTGCCTGAGGGAGTCGCTCCTCGTGTGCGCCGTCGGATCGACGAGGAAGACCGCGAAACTCACGCACAGCGTAGCTCGGGAACTAACCAGGACGCCGAGCACAGGTGCGCGTTGAGCAAACAGGAACAGGCATATCTCCTTGGCCGGTGAAATGCTCTTAAAGACGAATGCACATATCCGTCACGGCCACGAAGAGCTGCTTGAGAGCCTTGTCGGGGGCAGCGATCATGTTCCCCGAGGAGGACCCTACTACGAGGAGATAGCCGGGGACCTTGTCCATGCCGAAGAAATCATACTCATCGGCCATGCAACGGGAAAGAGCAGCACGGTCGAGTACTTGAGCGAATACCTGAAGACCCATCATCCAGACAGGCAGATCATTCCAAGAACTGCTGGATGAGATTCTGGGCTCCTGAAGAGAGGATGGACCGCTGAGAGGCACACGCTACATCTCTCTGAAGGCAAGCCCCCTTCTACGCTGCCGCCGCCCAACCATCTTTCATTCATCACTCGGTCCAGACCAGTCTTCTGACAATGTGCAATACTGCACAGCCATCCCAAGCCGATCTGGAGTAGCGTCAGGCGATGAGGAATCGTTCAGTACGCCACATTCTTAGACTCGGGCCGCTTCTGTGGGATATCTGCGTTTCCTCCGTTGGATGCTTCGTATTCACCAGTGGCTTTCGCTCGTTCGCAATGGAAAAAGAAGGATCGGAGACGGGAATTCTATTCGCGCCGTCGGTCCGGCCCGCAAGCCGTTGGCGGATATCGCCGCCGCCCTGCTTCTACCCGGCCTCCGTTACGAGTGAAGCACTGGCGACGATTCGGGCGCTTGGCCACTGACACTCATTTGGAGTGTTGCCTCCGAGCCCATCTGCGCTCGCAAGTTGTAGACAGGAGCCTGCAATGGCTGTATCTAACGTCTCTTTAAGTTCGCAACCTAACGCATTGGTGCGGCGCGAAGTTTGGCCTCCGGCATTGGGGAAAGAGTCAATATCCCGCTTGCANNTAGCTGCCGAGTACGGAGCCGGTGGAACTTCGGTAGTCGCCATCAACGACCCGCGATCGTCGTATGCCTACCCTGCACGGGTGCGATTCCAGGTTGAAGAGGGCGACATCTCTTCCTATCGAGCGGCCGCCGACTTTCTGAACGCTAGTCATGTGGACTTAGTGAATTTGCAGCACGAGTACGGGATTTTTGGAGGGAATGCCGGCAGCCATGTTCTTGAGTTACTGCAGCACCTGACAATGCCAGTGGTCACCACTCTCCATACTGTTCTTCGTCAGCCAGATATCCACCAGCAATTCGTTATGCAACAGATCGCCGCACGTTCCGAGCGTCTTATTGTTATGAGCGAATTCTCTTCTCGGGTTCTACAGGATGTATTTGGAATTAAAGGCGAGAAGATCGACCTGATTCCTCATGGCATCCCCGACCTGGCCTTTGCGGAATCGGATGTTTACAAAGATTCACTCTCCCTCGGAGGAAAGTCTGTATTGCTAACATTCGGCTTGTTGTCCCCCAACAAGGGATTCGAGAGCGTGATCCAATCCCTGCCGCGCATCTTGTCGCATCACAGCAATGTTGTCTACGTAATTGCAGGGGCCACACACCCCCAAGTCCGGGCACGAGAAGGGGATCGATACCGGGAACAGTTGCAGGCCCTGGCCAGGGAACTTGGAGTGGAGCGAGAGGTGGTCTTCCACAACCGGTTCGTCAGTCCCAGGGAGATGGCTGCGCTGGTGGGTTCGGCCGACATTTACATCACGCCGTACTGCCACGAAGCACAGGCTGTATCGGGGACACTGGCGTATGCCATGGGAGCAGGAAAGGCGATCATCTCGACCCCATACTGGCACGCCGCAGAACTTCTGGATGATGGACGCGGAGCGCTGGTCCCCTTTGGGGACTCGGATGCCATCGCAGTTGCGGCAATTGAACTTCTGGACAACGATGCAAAACGCCAGACTATGCGCAAACGCGCTTACCTTTACGCCCGCAAGATGGTCTGGAGCCGGGCAGCGCAGTCTTATACGCGCTCCTTCGTACGAGCTCGCGTCGATCGCATCCAACCAGCTCGCCTGCCCGCTCGAATCGAATCCTTTAGCTGAGTGATCGACAACGGTCTATGTCCGCCCTCTCATACCTTGGGCGCTACAGATGTGCTCGTCTTCATCGTGCTTTAGGTTGCTCTCTATCCGCTGGTCGGAGATTGTCTGAAAACACTTGGGGCAGATTGCCGCAAACAGGATCTCTCATAGCGGTGGTACTGCTCATACGGTTCTCCGTGGTCTGTGAGGTTGGCTCGAGTGAACTTCAACGATTCATTGGCGGTCTCCAGCAGCGAATTTGATCCCCGCCCTGAAAGCCTCAACTTGCTCGCGAGAGCCCCCTACTGAAACCCTCTCTCTTCAGAGAGGAACAGGTCTGGTCAAGAATGCTCAGGTCCACGCATCGCACCAGGTTCAAACTCGTGGAACGAAGAGTGCCCGCTGCTGACGCTTCACAGCTTGATCGTCCGCAGTCTCAGTGCATTGGCGATCACAGAGACGGAACTGAAACTCATCGCAGCCGCCGCGATCATCGGGTTCAGCAGCAGTCCGAACGCAGGGAATAGCACACCTGCCGCAAGCAGCACCCCGATGGCGTTGTAGACGAACGCAAAAAACAGGTTCTCGCGAATATCGTGCATGGTGGATTTGCTCAGATGACGGGCGCGGAGAATGCCCCGTAGGTCGCCTTTCAACAGCGTGATGCCGCTGGCCTCCGTGGAGACGTCCTTTCTGCGAGACTGCCCCTTCGAACCCATTTCAAGCAATCTGCCTTAGTCGGCGACCAATCGAACGAAGCACCAGTAGATTAGTCTCCCGAAACAAGTGCCCATTTCAAAGAGGTGAGTTGACGAGGTCAATTTTGAACAGACAGCTTCTCACACCAGGCATAAGCTCTTTCTCGCCCAGGGGAGTTATGGACCATAAGCACGCAATTGCCGACTCGGGCAGGAGTAATGGAGACGAAGGATCCACCTCTTCCTACTCTGTCCGCGCTCTTTCAGTCCGCGTTATTAGGGATGATTCCCCGGAGGCCGAACTCACAGAAGGTGAAACATGCCAGTGGTGGAATACTTCCTTCTTAGCTGAGCGTGGTCTCTTTAGCCATCCCCATTCGCCCTGAACCCTTCACCCAAAAGCGGTGGAGGGTCGGGTTGCAAGGATTAACAGAACGTTGCACGGGGGCGCTCATCGACGAGAATTCACTCTTGGCGGAATTGGAAGATGGCCAACTCTCAGTTGCGTGTCTTGATGTAGTGTGCGACGAGCCATTGTCACTGGCGAACCCGCGGTTGAGGCTTCCCCAGGTTTTACTGGCTCCGCATATTGTCGCTTTCACAGATCTGATGCTAGGCGGCACAGTCGACTTTATCTGCCAGGTAGTTAGTGAGCTTGAGAGTGGCAGGAAGCCGGAGTCTACTCTGAATGCCCCTCTAGACCCCCGCCACCAGCTAAGGGCTGACGGAGTGTCGACGAGCATCGGACTAGCTACTCACCGGCTCCAGGACAGCGGACGAAGAGGTTGATTTGATGGCGACCAACAGGAGAACACCGAGGTGCATCAGCACAATTCTAATATTGGTTTCATTGTGGGGTGTCGCATATCAGTCGCAGGGGTTTGCCCAGCGTCCTTTGCGTAACGTGAATGGGATCGTTACTGATCAGCATCGGCTGCCATTGAAGGGCGCGGTCGTGAAGGTTCGAAATGTGGAGACAAATGAAGTGATGTCTTACATCACGGGTGTAGATGGACGCTACAGCTTCAAACGGCTCGATGGAGGCTCGGATTACCGCATTTGGGCAAAGGTTCAGGGACGTCGATCCAAAGCAAAGAATTTGAGCCTTTTCGACCCCAGTAAAGTCAAGACGATTGACTTTACGATCGGCTTTCAATGACCGTGCTTTACGCCTCGACGAGTTGCTCATTTTGCAGGAAGCACCTGTAAGAGAGTGGGTAACCATGGTCGCAGTGCAGAGCACCGGAACTGAGGTACCCAATCCACCGAATAAACCACTTCAGAATGTCGCGGTTAGTGGGAATATACCGTCAAGCGGATTGACGAGCGGTGAGGCACGCAGCCGTCTTGCAGAAAATGGACCGCATGCGATGCGGACAGGTCCGATCATCCACTAGAATTGCATTGTCGAAGTTCTGGGCACAGGTGCCATGGCTGCTGAAAGCAGCCATTATGTTAGAGGTGGTGCTTCATAAACTCTCTGAAGCTGGCGTGATTGGCGGCCTGCTCATCTTCAATGCTGCGCTGGCGTACCTCCAGGAAAGCGCTGGTGGGCCTGTCATTTTGAAAAGATAGTGTGATCCTGGTCGTAACTCTGTTCCGTTTTTGCCGCTTTCTCCGCAGCTTTTTCAGCCACGCGGTCAATCCGCTTCTCTGCTGCTGCGTCCGAGACCGTCTCGTCTTCCAGCTTCCTTGCTTCTGGATTCTCAAATTGTTTCGGCATGGGTGATTTCTCCTGTTGTCACCATGAACCCTGTTCCCATGAAGTTCTGGTCTGTTTTGCTCAGCTTCGTTCTCAGTGGATTGCTGCGGGCGCTGCTGCGGGCCGGACCCCACCTAATACACCCTCAAAAGCAGACCCCACAATGGATGAGACGCGGGACGTATATTTCGCTCCGGCGCTTACGCAAAGTGACCGATATCCATGCGCTATCCAGCCAATCGGCGGTTTATGAACCCAGTCAGCAGGTCTGGCCACTAAAGTGACGCGAGAAGTGCGACCAGGCTGGTCAATCTTATACAGCCGGGCATCTCTCGATTGCCTATGCTTAAGCCAGCATGTGCGGCGCGTCATTTCGTCGCATGCCTGCCCTGCGCTACCGATGTCACGGGAGCACACGGCGGAATACGGATCCGATCGTCTCTCCGACGGACGCCATCGGTTGACAGACTGCATGAATCCAGCGTCTGGACAACTCTGCACCACAGCAATAGAGGAGGACCACATGTTCAAGCGCCTTCTAGTCTTCTCCACGATCATTCTGGCGGCAACCCCACTCGCATTTGCGTCCGACCACGAGGATGATGTCGCCCGCATCCAAAAGGCGGCCCAGGTCTTCACGGCCATCATGGATACGCCGGACAAGGGCATTCCCAGAGACCTGCTCAAGTCTGCAAAATGCATTGCCATCATTCCCGGCGACAAGAAATTCGCTTTCATCTTCGGGGGCAACTACGGCCGCGGTGTTGCCACCTGCCGCACCTCGGAAGGGTGGAGCGCTCCGATCTTCGTCGCCATCGACGGCGGCAGTGTTGGATACCAGATTGGCGGCTCTTCCACGGATCTGGTCCTGCTCTTTATGAACGATCATGCGCTGAACAGCCTGCTCGGAGACAAGTTCAAGCTGGGAGCTGACGCTTCGGTGGCAGCAGGCCCGGTGGGTCGCAACGCCGCCGCCGGCACAGATCTCAGACTCAACGCGGAGATTCTTTCCTATTCACGAACCAAGGGTATCTTCGCTGGAATCAGTCTGGATGGCGCCGTGGTGCAGGCAGACCGCAGTGGAGATACATCGATGTACGGCGCCAATGTGGACAGGCATGAGATCCTCAGCGGTAGGATCGCAACTCCACCCCCAGCGAGAGGCCTGTCTCGTGAGCTGAATGCGTACTGAGACAGGGATAACGTCGCCGTCAGATAGTGAGCACGCGGTCCATCTAGCGAACCGCAAAGGAAGCGAACGTCGTCGCCGGAGGAACGATGAGAAGAGCGGCTCGGGTGACAACACTGTTTCTGGACGTTGGCGATGTCCTCCTGACCGACGGCTGGGGTCATCTCGCCCGCAGGCGCGCAGCCAAATACTTCAAGCTGGCGTGGGCAGAGATGGAGGAGCGCCACGCTCTGGTCTTCGAGACGCATGAAGAAGGAAGGATGACCTTCCAGGAATATCTGGGCTGGGTGGTCTTCTATCAAAAGCGGCCATTCACGCGGGGTCAGTTCCGGGACTTCATCTTTGCGCAGTCGAAGCCGTACCCCGGGATGATTGAGCTCGTTGCTAGCCTCAAGGCTCGGTATGGTCTGAAGGTAGTTGTTGTCAGCAATGAATCCCGCGAGGTGAACGCCTATCGTATTCGTGCGTTCAAGCTGGACCGTCTCGTAGATACCTTCATCTCTTCCTGCTTCGTTCACATGCGCAAGCCCGATGTCGCCATCTTTCGGCTTGCATTGGACATTGCCCAGGCGCCACCGGCGCAGATCGTCTACATCGAAAACACGCCGATGTTCGTCCAGATCGCGGAGGGCCTGGGTATTCGAAGCATTCTTCACGTGGATTTGAAATCCACCTGCGCAAAGCTATCTTCGTTCGGACTACAGGTGGACGAAGTAAGTAATCAAACCTCTCGCGACTGAACAAAAGGAGATTCATCATGCCAACTGACACGCTTCCCCAGGAGTTGCTCCATGAGACACCCAAAGAGTTGAGCAAAGAAGAGTCGATCAAAGAGCCCCACGCGCTCACTCCGGAGCTGCTCCGCAAGATGAATGCCTACTGGCGTGCTGCCAACTATGTGTCGGTCGGCCAGATCTATCTCTATGACAACCCGCTGCTCAAGGAGCCGCTCACGTTGGCGCACGTCAAGCCGCTGGTGGTCTCCCACTGGGGCACGACGCCAGGCCAGAACTTCATCTACGTGCATCTTAACCGGGCTATCAAGAAGTACGACCTCAACATGTTCTACATTGCGGGACCCGGACATGGCGGCCCAGCGATCGTCGGCAATGTATATCTTGAAGGCACCTGGAGCGAGTTTTACCCAAACGTCACCCAGGACGAAGCTGGGCTGAAGAAGCTGTTCAAGCAATTCTCCTTCCCCGGCGGCATCTCCAGCCACGTTGCGCCGACCACGCCGGGATCGATTCACGAGGGCGGCGAGCTAGGCTACTCGCTCAGCCATGCCTTTGGAGCAGCGTTCGATAATCCGGATCTCGTTGTCGCCTGCATCATCGGCGACGGTGAGGCGGAAACGGCGTCCTTGGCGACCTCGTGGCAGTCGAATAAGTTTCTCGACCCAAAAACTGATGGAGCCGTGCTGCCAATCCTGCACCTGAACGGCTACAAGATCAGCAATCCCACCGTGCTGGCTCGCATAGAACACGAGGAGTTGGACCAATTCCTGCGGGGATGCGGCTGGATCCCGTATTTCGTCGAGGGGACTGATCCGGATGCGATGCACGAACTGATGGCCGCCACCCTCGATAAGGCAGTCGAGGCCATCCAGAAAATTCAGAATAATGCACGCAGCAACAACGACACCACCCGGCCGCGCTGGCCAATGATCGTGCTCAAATCGCCCAAGGGCTGGACCGGGCCAAAAGTTGTCGACGGTCTGCAGATCGAGGGAACATTTCGAGCTCACCAAGTCCCGCTGCTGGTCGATACCGATCATCCCGATCACGTCAAGCTGCTCGAAGAATGGATGAAGAGCTACAAGGCAGAGGAACTCTTCGACGAACAGGGACGTCTGATCCCCGAACTGGCTGAGTTGGCGCCGAAGGGCGATCGCCGGATGGGAGCCAATCCACACGCCAACGGCGGCATTCTTCTGCGCGATCTGCGGATGCCCGACTTCCACCAGCACGCGGTTAAGGTGACTTCGCCGGGGGCGGTGGAGGTGGAGGATACGCTCATCCTTGGTTCGTTCCTGCGCGATGTTGCCAAACTGAATCAGGACAAACGCAACTTCCGCGTCTTCGGGCCGGATGAGACAGTCTCAAATCTCTTGCAGGCCGTCTTCGAGGTCACCAATCGCCAATGGGATGCGCAGGAATATAGCAACGACGAGTTTCTCGCGCCGGCGGGCCGGGTCCTGGACTCGATGCTCAGCGAAAACCAGTGCGAGGGTTGGTTGGAAGGGTATCTTCTGACCGGACGGCACGGGCTTTTTAACAGCTACGAAGCCTTCATTCGCATTATCGACTCGATGTTCAGCCAGCACGCCAAGTGGCTGAAAGTCTGCAGGGAACTTCCATGGCGGCGTGACATTTCCTCGCTGAACTATCTGCTCGCCTCCCATGTCTGGCAGCAGGACCACAACGGATTCACCCACCAGGACCCGGGATTTCTCGACCATGTCATCAACAAGAAGGCCGATATTGTGCGCGTCTACCTTCCGGCTGACGCCAACTGCCTTCTGTCCGTCTTCGACCACTGCCTACGCAGCCGGAACTACGTCAACGTCGTGGTTGCAGGCAAGCACGCGCTCCCCCAGTGGTTGACCATGGATGCGGCGGTTGTGCATTGCACCGAAGGAATCGGCATCTGGCAGTGGGCCAGCAACGACCAGGACAGTGAGCCTGACGTGGTGATGGCCTGCTGCGGAGACACGCCTACACTGGAAATCCTTGCCGCAGTCTCGATTCTTCGCGAACATCTATCCGAGTTGAAGATCCGTGTCATCAATGTCGTAGATCTGATGAAGTTGCAGCCCAGCACGGAACATCCGCATGGCCTTACTGAACTTGAGTACGACTCGCTCTTCACCAAGGACAAACACATCATCTTTGGCTTTCATGGATACCCCTGGCTGGTCCATCGGTTGACCTACAGGCGTACCAACCGCAACCTTCATGTGCGCGGTTACAAGGAGGAAGGCACGATCACAACGCCTTTTGACATGCGGGTGCAAAACGATCTCGATCGCTTTCACCTGGTACAGGACGTTGTGGACCGGGTGCCGAATCTGGGCTCCAAGGGCGCCTACCTGAAGCAGCAGATGCAGGACCAGCTCATCGAGCATAAGCACTACATCGACGCACACGGCCAGGACATGCCGGAGATACGCAACTGGAAATGGAGCAATACCAAATGAATACGCAAGCGCTTGAATCGACCGCGCAAAAGATGGTCGCCGACGGCAAAGGACTGATCGCCATCGACGAGAGCATCGGGACGTGCAACAAACGATTTGCCAAGTTGGGTATACCACAGACCGAAGAGGTCCGGCGGCGGTATCGCGAACTGATCGTAACCACGCCAGACCTTAGCGAATCGATCAGCAGCGCAATTCTCTTCGATGAGACGATTCGGCAGCGGACGAACGATGGCACACCCTTCGCCAAAGCTCTCGCCGATGAGGGGATCATTCCCGGCATCAAGGTCGACGTAGGTGCGAAACCGATGGCCGCCTGCCCCGGCGAGAAGGTCACCGAGGGACTGGATGGACTCCGCGCACGCCTAGCAGAGTATGCACAGATGGGCGCGCGCTTCGCCAAGTGGCGGGCGGTGTTTTCCATCGGCGATGGGACGCCTAGTCGCGCTTGCATTGAAGCCAATGCTCACGCGCTGGCTCGCTATGCGGCGTTGTGCCAGGAGGCCGGACTCGTTCCTGTCGTCGAACCGGAGGTGCTGATGGAAGGAGCGCACTCTCTCGAAACGTGTCGAGAAGTGACGGAAAATGTTCTGCGGAGGGTTTTCAGCGAACTTCACTCGCAACGCGTGAGACTGGAAGGGTTGATCCTGAAGCCCAACATGGTGCTACCTGGATTGACCTGCCCCACGCAGGAGACGGTGGACGAAGTCGCTGACGCTACTGTGAAGTGCCTCCTGCGTGTCGTCCCTGCGGCTGTTCCGGGGGTTACGTTCCTGTCGGGCGGCCAGTCCGGTGAACTTGCCTCAGCGCGTCTAAACGCCATGAATGCAAGGTTCAAGTCGCAACTGCCCTGGGGGTTGGCGTTTTCGTTCGGCCGCGCCATCCAACAGCCTACCCTGGAGATCTGGCATGGCGAGCAGACGAACACAAAGGCGGCGCAACAGTCTCTCTATCATCGCGCCGCGTGCAACAAGGCTGCTCGCCGCGGCGAATATGACGCACTGATGGATCACGACGAGACCACACTCTTTAGAGCCACCTCCGATATCTATGCAGGGAGTTCCCGATGAAGACGCACATACGACAGAGGTTTATTGTCGGCAATTGGAAGATGCACACAACTTCCTTCGAAGCTCAACAGTTGGCCAAGGGCATTGTCGATGGCATGGGGACCGCCGACCACGTTACAGCCGTCCTATGTCCGCCGTTCCCCTATCTCGCGCTTGTGGGGGACATGCTGAAGGGTAGCTGTGTTGCGCTTGGGGCACAAAACATGTACCCCGAAGCGGAAGGAGCATTCACTGGCGAGGTCAGCCCGACGATGCTCCTCGATCTTGGCTGCAAGTATGTGATTCTGGGACACAGCGAGCGCAGGCACAAACTTGGCGAGTCGGACGCGTTCATCAACCAGAAGGTACGCTGTGCTCTGGCGGCCGGTCTGGACGTCGTCCTGTGCGTTGGCGAGACACTGCAACAGCGCGAGTCCAACCAGACGGAAGCTCTGCTCGATCGGCAACTCAAACTTGGGCTGGCGGGCGTCCCGTCAGAGTCCTTGTCCCACCTGAGCATTGCATATGAACCAGTGTGGGCGATCGGCAATGCCGACCACCATGCGACCCCGCAGCAGGCACAGGATGCCCACGCGGTCCTGCGACGCCAGTTCAGCCAGATCTATGGCGAGACGGAAGCCCACAGGCTGACCATTCAATATGGCGGCAGCGTCGTAGCGGATAACACCGCGGCATTCCTCAGCCGGCATGGCGTGGACGGTGCGCTGATCGGNNAGCGGAGATGCAACCGGCATGAAACAAATGGAGGCAGTCGCCAACCATTCGCCCCATGCATGTGAGGCTCCTAAGTCCGGAACGGCAAGTTCACCTCACGCCTTGGCATCCCGCAGCAGTTTTGTCCGCCGCTCTTCGTACTCCTCACTTGTGATCTCCCCGGCGGCATATCGCCGTTGCAGCAGTTGCATCGGCGATTGCATTGCTCGGTAAGTTACACGCCTGATTGGCGTCATGAAGGAAAAGAAAACGATCCAGAGAAATATCCAGAAGAACCACCAATAAAAATGCATTCCCCAGTAGTAGGACATAGAACCCTCCGTGCGACATGTGACTAAACCCGCGCTCTAACGGTCGACTTGCTGTTCTGTCATACTTAAACTGCAAGAGCTTCCATCGAGTGCTTCTCAAGGAAGATTGTTCCACTTTGAAAACGCCGGGTCTGTTCACTCTTGCTCACCCGCCGGTTGAAAGACTCCAACTGCCTTCGAATGACTTGTGTCAGCTAACTTGTGTTGCCTGCCGTATGGAGCATGATGATCGAGCGCGGGTTGACCTGGTACCTATAGCCGTCAACGCGGATGCCGCTGCCTACCTCCGCAACGTCGAACGGCGATGACAGAGAAGTATCCACCATCCGGAGCCAACCAGAACTCTTCTTGTCATCCATGGGTGGTAGCTCAAAGTCCAGGAGCTTCCACGACGCGTTGATCGCGATGTAACGCACCTGGCTCAACGCGTGGTTGTGCAGGGTCACCGCAACGGAATGCGAGTCGCGTCCCCAGTCCGGTTGACCGAGCGTTATTCCGTGCCACTCAATATGCGCATTGCGGAGATAGTCTTCGAGAGCAATCGGGTTGCCTTCGGTCCCCTGGTCGAAATGAAGGCGAATGCGGATCATCTGCTTCACGAAACGAAGGATCCCTGCGTTGCTCTTGCACAGACTCCAATCGAACCAGCTGACGTCGCTGTCCAGACAGTACGCGTTGTTGTTGCCCAGCTGCGTACGCCTGACCTCATCGCCCATGAGTAACATTGGAGTGCCGACAGAGAGCAGGTTGAGCACGAAAAAGTTCTTGATCTGCTGAACGCGAAGACGCTCTACATCGAGATTGGTGGAAGGCCCTTCGGCGCCACAGTTCCAGCTGACGTTGCTGTCGGTTCCGTCTCGATTTTCGTTTCGGTTGTTCTCGTTGTGCTTCGAGTTGTAGGAGACGAGGTCGTTCAGGGTGAATCCGTCGTGGCAGGTGATGAAGTTAATGCTCTCGCCGGTGGGGCGGCCTGTCTTGTATATGTCCGGGCTGCCAATGATGCGCTGGTGGACCTTCCATGCCGTATCTGCATCGCCCTTGAGGAAGCTGCGCACATCGTCACGATAGACACCGTTCCATTCTTTCCACTTGTCTTGTCCGAAGCTACCAACCTGGTAAAGGCCGCCGGAATCCCATGCCTCTGCGATCAATTTGGTACCGGCGAGCACAGGATCGGAATCGATCTCCCAGACGATGGGCGCGTTGAGCACGGGCTGGCCCGATTCGCTGCGGGAGAAGATTGAGGCAAGATCAAAGCGAAATCCGTCTACGTGCATCTCTGAGACCCAATATCTGAGGCTGTCGAGAATCAGACGCTTCACCACGGAGTGGTTCGCCTTCAGGGTATTGCCGACGCCGGTAAAGTTGGCATAGGTCGCCTTGTCGCGGCCCAGAATGTAGTAGAAGTTGTTTTCCAGTCCACGGAAGCAGAGCGTTGGACCGTGCTCGTCGCCTTCGGCGGTATGGTTGTATACCACATCGAGGATCACCTCGATGCCGGCGCGGTGCAGGGCCTTCACCATGGTCCGAAACTCATCGAGGCAGCCGAGCGGATCGTTTTTGTTGGTGCCATACGCCAGATGTGGAGCGAAGAACGAGATTGGATCGTAGCCCCAGTAATTGACGAGCCCGGGAGGTGCGTCCGTTGCATCGAACTGATAGACCGGCAGGAGTTCCAGGGCGGTAACGCCAAGGTCCCGCAGGTACGGAATCTTGTCGATGACTCCGAGATATGTGCCGCGATGAGCGTCGACAACACCGGAGGATGGGTGGCGCGTAAGGCCACCCACATGCATCTCATAGATGACCGTGTCCCGGAAAAGCCGATGAATCGGCCTGTCACCCTCCCAACCGAAGAGTGAGAGATCGGCAACCACGCTCTTCATCGAAGCCGCGGCATTGTCGCCCGGCTTGCATGCCGCGCCGCGGCTGTAGTTCTCGCCGATCGAGACACTTTTACCGTAGGGATCGAGCAGGACCTTCTCGCGGTCGAAGCGCTGACCGGCTGCCGGATCGCACGGCCCGTCGGCACGATAGCCGTAGAGCTGCCCACACTTGATCCCAGGCAGGAAGGTATGCCAATAGTGAGAAGTCCGGTTTCGCACAGGATCGAGGGTGATCGTCTGCGCCGGACGAGGAGCGTCAGGGTGATCGAACAGGACTAGCTGCATTCCCTCGGCGCTCGCCGAAAAGATGCTGAAGTTGGTCCCTTCCGGCGTCACGCTCGCGCCTAGCGGATAGGGACAGCTCACCGGTACATCGGAAGCAACGTGGGTGTGATCTTCGGATTTCATCGTTGCCAGAGAATCTGCGAGGCTTCGAGAGGGACGAGAGCACCGGCGTGAGAGGGCACGACGCGTGCGGTGTAGTCGTCCGCAGGTCGCGTTGCCGGGCAGCATACGGAATAGAGCAACGTGCCCGAGGGACCTACGGAGGAGTCGCACGCAGGGATGACCTCGGGAGTGCGACCGCCTGTAGTGGTCTGCGCGGCGTAGAGTTCCACCCGGAACTGGTCTGCATGGAGTCCGCCAGGCACGATCTCTACCTTGAAGCGGTGCTGTCCGTCCCCGGTCTCGGAGGTAAACGTCCCGAAGCTCATTGTGCTCCATTGATCGGCGAGACTGTGCTGCCACTGGACCAGATCGGCGCCAAGCTTGCCGTCGCCGGCCGCGCGTCTCTGATAGCCTGCGGCCGCCGGCAGGTAGTGATCGTTGGTATATTGGCGAATGGCGCGACTGGCGGAGAACTCGGGGGTAAGTCTCGCCATGCTTTCCCGGACGCGTTCGAGCCAGCGGGTTGGCAGTCCTTGCGCGTCTCGATCATAAAACTCCGGAACAATCTGCTGTTCCAATAGAGTGTAGAGTTGCTCCACCTCGGCGGCGTCCCATGCAGTATCTTCCCCGTGTTCCTTGCCATCACCAATGGCCCATCCGACCTCAGGGACGTAGGCCTCCGCCCACCACCCGTCCAGCTCGGAGACATTCAATCCGCCATTCGCAAGCACCTTCATTCCGCTAGTTCCGCACGCCTCCCATGGGCGTCTTGGTGTATTGATCCAAAGGTCCATCCCCTGCACCAGTTCCTGCGCCATCTGCATGTCGTAGTCGCTGAGGAAGACCACACGGCCTCGCACTTCGGGGCGCTTTATGAAGTCGTTCCATTGCTTGATGAGTGCCTGTCCAGGCTTGTCCTCGGGGTGGGCCTTACCGGCAATCACCAACTGCACAGGCCGCTCCGGATTGGTGAGCAGGCGAATGAGCCGCTCAGAATCGTGCAGCAGTAGATCGGGACGCTTATAGGTGGCAAAGCGACGGGCAAATCCTGCCGTCAGCACCCCATCCTTGAACCCGCCTGCGACGTCCAGCGGCGAGCTGCCCTCGGCGGAGATCTGCCGGACATAACGATCGCGCACCTGAACGAGCATCTCCCGCCGCGCCTCGGTACGCATCTGCCACAAATCGGTGTTGCTCAGCCGGCGAACGTCATCTGAAATCGGGCGATCGTACCGCCAGCGGTCCGCTCCGCAAGCCTTCGTCCACAGCGCGTCCGACCCCGCAGAATCCCAGGTGGGCACATGAATGCCGTTGGTGACGGAACCGATCGGCACCTCGGCCTGCGGCCAACTAGGAAACAACGGCTGAAAGATGTGCCTGCTCACCTCTCCATGGAGCTTGCTGACCCCGTTAACCTGAGCGCTGCCGCGCAGCGCCAGGTAGGCCATGTTGAAGGGCTCCGACGCATTTCCCCCGTTCTGCCTTCCAAAGGCAAGGAGGCGCTCCATCGGAATGGTGAGTTCGTCCTTCGCATAGCGGGCGAGGTATTTGCGCACAAGTTCGGGAGCGAATCGGTCAAATCCAGCCGGCACCGCGGTGTGGGTTGTAAACATGTTTCCGGCTCTGACAATGGTGAATGCAACCTCAAATGGAACACGATGGTCTTCCATGTAGCAGCGCGCCCGTTCGAGCACTGCAAACGCCGCGTGGCCTTCGTTCAAATGGCACACCTCAGGATGTAGACCAAGTTCGCGGAGTAAGCGCCAGCCGCCAATGCCAAGAACAATCTCCTGCTTGAGCCGCATCTCCGGATCGCCACCGTAGAGTTCACTGGTGATCCCGCGATGCGCGGCGGTATTGGCGAAATCATTGGCATCGAGCAGGTAGAGCTTGTTTCTGCCAACATTCACCTGCCAACATCGCAGCCAAATCTTCGCTCCTGGAAGTTGAATCTGCAGCCGCAACCACTCTCCATCCGGACGGCGGACGGGCTGAATAGGCAACTGACCGGGATCGTTGACGGGATATAGCGCCCGTTGCCGTCCATCTGCGTTGAAGTCCTGCCGAAAATATCCCTGTCCCCACAACAAGCCCACGCCGACCACCGGTACACCCAGGTCGCTCGCCGCCTTCATCTGGTCGCCCGCAACATTGCCCAGTCCCCCGGAGTAGATGGGCAGCGCTTCGGTCAGCATAAACTCCATGCTGAAGTACGCGACCGCCGAGAGCACGGCGCCGCGATGCTCCTTCTGAAACCATGCGTCCGCTGAAAAATGCTCGCGTTTATGCTGCAGTAGCTTTGATAGCTGCTCTTGGAACTTTGGCGTGGCCAGCAGAGCATTAATCTTGTCATGCGAAACTGTTCGCAGAATGACCCAGGGGTTTTGTGTGGTTTCCCAAAGATAGCTATCCAGAGCCTCCCAAAGCTCATCCGCGGCATGGTTCCACGACCAGTGCAGATTGAGCGCAAGCTCTTTGAGCGAATCCATTCCTAGCTTGTTGGCCGGTCGTTCCGTTGCTTTGGGAGCCGCGTTTCCGGTCTTGCTGATCTCCGAATCGCTCATGCTGTCTCCTTGAGTTGCAACGGCGCATGAGCTGACTTACCAAGCGCAAATGCTTTGTTCACGATGGTCTGCGCCTGGGCCTCGATCTTTGCCAGATGGTCCTCTCCCTTGAAGCTCTCCGCGTAGATTTTGTAGATGGCCTCTGTTCCCGACGGCCGCGCGGCAAACCACCCGCTTGCCGCCACCACCTTGACGCCGCCAATCGGACTGCCATCCCCGGGTGCGCTGGTAAGTATGGTCACCGGCCTCTCTCCCGCGAGATCGCCAACCTGGATGCTCTTCGCAGTCGCATGTTCGAGCGCCAACTTCTGCTCACCGCTCGCAGGCGCCTCCGACCGGCGATAGAGCGGATCGCCAAGTTCTCCGGTGAGTTCCGCGTAGAGTTCGCCCGGGTCGTTCTTGCACGTCGCAGTAATCTCCGCCGCGAGCAGGGCCGCAATGATGCCATCCTTGTCCGTGGTCCACACCGAGCCATCCAGGCGCGCAAAGGACGAACCGGCGCTCTCCTCGCCCGCAAAGCCAAGCTGACCGTGAAGCAGTCCTTCAACAAAGTACTTGAAGCCGACCGGCACCTCGTATAGCTTTCTGCCGCGCTTCTTCGAAACGCGATCGATCATGCTGCTGCTGACTACCGTCTTGCCAATCAACTTCGGTACATCAACGAGGTCGGTGGCCGTCGCCAACTGACCTGCCCTGGGATCAATCTTCATCTGTCCACTCTTTCTCTTCCTGCTACACGATCAGGCGTCATCGCAGTGTTACTTCGCCAGCAGCTTGCCAATCGCCAGCAATTCCGCATGACGTTTGGCGGTGGTTTTGGGATACGCCATCTTCAGGCTCCTGAGAGCATTCAGGACAATAGCGGACACGATTAGACGGGCGTTCTCTTTGTCGTCGGCGGGCACAACATACCAGGGCGAGTGACGAGTGCTGGTTGCGTTTAGGCATTCCTCAAACGCCTCCATGTATTTGCCCCAGTACTTCCTCTCGTGGATGTCGGCAGCACTGAACTTCCAGTTCTTGTCGGGCTCGTCGATGCGCGCTAGAAATCGTTTGCGTTGCTCGTCCTTGGAGAGGTGGAGAAATATCTTTACGGTGCGGGTCGAATTGCCATGCAGGTGTTCCTCCATATCGACAATTGACCGGTATCGCTGGGTCCAGATGTGCTTGTCGTCGCGCAACTCTGCCGAGAGACCCTCTCCGCCCAGAAGCTCCGGATGGACCCGCACCACCAGCACCTCCTCGTAATACGACCGGTTGAAGATTCCAATCCGCCCGCGTTCGGGGAGCCGACGGGTTGAGCGCCAAAGAAAGTCGTGCTCTAGTTCCTCGGCACTTGGCTGCTTGAAGCTCGCTACGTCGCAGCCTTGGGGATTAATCCCTGACATGACGTGGCGAATGGCGCCGTCCTTACCCGCGGCATCCATCCCCTGAAAGATCAGCAGGAGTGCGTAGCGATTTGACGCATAGTGCAGATGCTGCAGATCGCTGAGTGCCTCCACGTGTTCGTCGAGAAGTTTTTTGTACTGCTTCTTCGACTTGCAGATAGGCTTGACATCCGTCGGCCTGTCGCTCAGCTTGAACTCCGAACCGGGATTCACACGGAAATCCTCTGAACTGATTGTGATCTTCGATTTTCCGGTCATGTAAGCCTCACTGTCCCTGTCTGTTTATTTCTGGGATTTTGTTTTTCCGGTCGCCGGATTAGCTTTCTCCCAGTCCTGAACAGTTTGAACGTCCTCACGCCCCAACTCCTCGTAAAGTTCATGGACTCGTTTGACGAGCTGCGGCGTTATATCGGATTGCTCCTTGTCTTTGTCCTCCGGCTTCGCATCGTCAGCTTTGTCCTCTGGCTTTGGCTCGGCCTTGTCCTCTGGCTTTGCATCATCAGCTTTGGCCTCCGGCTTCGTCTGGTCAGCTTTGTCCTCTGGCTTTGCATCGTCCGCTTTGGCGTCCGGCTTCGGCTCGGCCTTGGCCTCAGGCTTTGCCTCGTCGGCCTTGTCTTCAGGCTTTGGCTGGTCAGCCTTGTCTTCAGGCTTTGGCTCGTCAGCCTTGGCCTCAGGCTTTGGCTCGTCAGCCTTGGCCTCAGGCTTTGCTGCGTCTGCTTTGTCTTCCGGCTTCGCTGCGTCTGCTTTGGCCTCAGGCTTTGCCTCGTCTGCCTTGACATGGTCCAAGACTCGGTAGGCTAGAAGTTTGATGCGGTCGGTGAACAACGCCCAGAGAATCGCATAGCCCCAGACAAGGCCAGCGAACTTCCAACCCAACGGCGTCATGAACAGGCCATAGACGGCGATGAGGGTCGCGATTATTTGTGTGCCAAGTACCGCAATCCAAAGGATCTTCGCCGGCTTAATTGTCCAGAAAGGACCGCGAGTGCGGGTCAGGAATATCGTCAGATGACCGGCCACCGAAAGCTTCAGATACATCAGGGTCTGAACGTGTGCGCGGTCGAGATG
Source organism: Granulicella sp. (assembly GCA_003162875.1). Taxonomy (GTDB): domain Bacteria; phylum Acidobacteriota; class Terriglobia; order Terriglobales; family Acidobacteriaceae; genus Edaphobacter. The sequence goes on along the minus strand of PLUT01000168.1, from coordinate 246 downwards.
AAAGACGCGTTCGCCCAGCCAGAACAAAAGGAACGCAGCGATGACCCCATTGACTCCCAGCACTGTCGAGACGCCCAGCACGCGCCGCATGTTCCACGCCTCGGGCTTGTTGCTGTACCGGACGTTGTCGTATGCGATCGATAGAATTGCTCCATCGTTGAGCAACGCAATCATCACGATCATCACGGCAGTCACGGGGTAGAAATTGAAGACCAGGATGGCCACCGTCATGAACAGCACTACGCG
>PLUT01000077.1 GCA_003162875.1 Granulicella sp. | reverse complement strand
TACGCACTTCGTCTCTTCCGTATCGCGTCTCGATGTGCCGAATAAACGCATCAATGAGGTCGCGCCAGCCTTCCGGTTTCGGATGAGATGTGTTTCCCTTCCAATAAAAGATGCTGTTCTCAGAGGTGGCAAGCACCTTCGGAGTGAAACCGAGTTCGACGAACGGCCGGATGTGCCGGGCCAGCATGTCGTCATATAGTTGGTCAATCTTCGACCAGTTGTAGACGGTCTTCCCGTCTTCGATTCGCACTGTTCCCAACACGTCGTGAAAGATAGCGTGGAATCTTATATAGCGAAAGCCGAGCTCATCGACCGTGGTCTTGAGTTGCGCCTGGCTGTCGTCGCGAATCAGCGTGCCTGGATAATCGGACCCAACCGACAGATCGAAGAAGCGATCCACCGTCCCCGTCGGTTGGTCGAGATTCACGACAATGGTTCGGGATGGAGCCTGTTGCGATTGAGCCGCAAGAGACAACGCAGATGACGCCGCAAATATCACAGAGATGGAAAGCCACCGCAGTACTGGACTGAACATGGACTAGTACTTCCTTCAAATAATTGGCTGACAAGATTGAAGTCGCCGTCTCATATCAGCATTAGCAACCTGCATCCTGATCGGCACCCCGCAGGCCGGGAATCAAGACCCGCGGGAATAGTTCGCGCTGGATGCTCAGATGATTCCCCTTCCGCCACCTGTCCCCAGGTAAACATTCCCGAACGTACGCATGTCTCCAGGGGCTGCGGAGAATCCGCCCGTATTGATGGCCGGAGTCATTGATCTGGAGCCATGTCGAACCGCCGCCTGTGGATCGGTAGAGCCGTGGAAAAAGTGTTGCTGGTGTCACAGGCGGACCGCTCCGGTCTCACATCAAGAAAACCATTGAGCACATTGTCGTGCATCTCGGAAATCTCAGCCAATTGCGGAACAACTTGCCACTCTTGCTTGGGGCGCTGGTGTTGGGCTGCTCTCTGGTCGGCATCGTCCGTGATGCGATCATCACCCACTTGCCCGGGGGCGCTTCCCATCTGAGCTTTTTGTCGCGCACCCGCACATCGATCTCCTGAATGCTCTTCGGGTCAGGAACCCTTGAGGCAAGTAGGGTAACTGCCGCCTAGCGGCCGGGCTACAAGAACGCTGAGAAGCGCCTATCTGCGTGAAGCACCGGATTTATTTACTGGCTGTCAGCGTACGCGATGCCTCGTCCCCCGGTTCCAATGTAGAATCTGCCGAAAGTCCGAGCGTCGCCGACAATCTGATTTACAGTACCCAATAAGTGAGCCGGATTGCTGACATTCACCCATGTCACACCGTTATCTATCGAGCGATAGAAGCCATACCCCGAAGCGCCAACTGCAACGGTATAAACAGCCGGCTTGGAGTAGGCAGGAGTTGCACTGCTGGTCGCCGGGGCGCCAACGCCGACAGCATACGCTTGAGTGAACGACCCGGTCAGGGCAAGTGTCTTTCCGGCATTCGTTGAATGATAGACGCCGTTAGCGGAGCCAAGGCTTGACCCGTTGATAGCGAGCCAGATGTCGCCAGATCCTCCAAACGAGGCGGTTAACTGTCCCGGCGAGTTAGCGGGCAAAGTTGTCTGTGTGTTGAAGGTCAGGCTGCATTTGAAAGGAGTGGAACTTGTCACCGGGCTCACGGTCGCGACCCCCATCAACAACTTGCCTGAGGTGGAATCGTACATATAGTACTGGCCGGGAGTGACGCGATCGGAGACAACCTGGGCGCCGATGATTCCGTTGACAGCCGGCGTCCATGTGATGCCGCCGTCTCCTGAGCAGGCCGGCGGAAAATCGACCGTTGCCCAGACGATCGACGTGGCGTCGGCCGAGATGGCCACTGTGCCGCCGCCTGCGCTCAACTGGGTCGTGGGGGTGACGCTTTGCAGATTAGCCGCGGCAGAGAGGGTGGGATGTCCTGTCCACCCATTTTGGGCGCCCTGGGTAGTGCTGGTGGCCAGAAGCAGCGGGACTTGTACCTGGGTACATGTGCTTCCGCTAGGAGTGGGGGGGCAGAGCACGGGTGACCCGCCGCCGGATGGCGTGTAATACGACGGAGCGGTGGTAGCATAGCCACCGGTAGCATTAACACCCATACCCACTCGGACTATCGTCAGCGCCGCATTCTGCGCAAAGTCCACGCTCGTGCCGGTCGTGAAGAGTGGAGTGCTATCCGCGCCCAGCGCAGGTGACGCGTCGAGCGAGATATGAACGAAGGTACCCAGATCGCCGACAGCGCTGAGAAGCGGCGCCCCGGTCGGCGGACTGGAGAGTGCGTTAACAACGGTCTCTTCAATGCTGCTGCCGCCGAACACCTGCTGGACCCCCGATGGCGCCGAGCCGTAGGCTCCTACGCTAAAGATAGCCTGCTGATTGATGTCGGTGGCCATAAGGTTTTGCGTGTCCCAAAGCGTGTTGCCCGTACCGAAGACCGCATGGTTGGAATTGAAGGGATCGATGGCCAGGGCGGAGGGCCAGTTTTCTGTAGCGACCAACAGTGCTGATGTTCCAAAGCCTAGCCACGGCGCAAAAGCATCGTCATTGATAGCTCCGATATTACTCTGCCCCTTCTGCTCCAGGATCGTCCATGTCTGGCCATAGTTCAGGCTGCGGTAGATGGCGTCGCCGTTGATGCTGTTGTCGTCGATGGTGGAGACCATGATGACCCCAGGACGCTCGGCATCCAGTGTAATGCCGCTATATCCGCCCTCGTCGGTGCTGCTGCGGACGGAGTTGGGGGTGATGTTGGTCCATGTTCCCGGCCCACTCGGCGTACCTACAGTGGGAGTATATTCGTAGACGGCCCCGGCCCCCGAATTGTTGGCGAGACCTGAATTGTTTGTGAGAGGCCCCTCGTCGCTGAAATAGGTGATGTAGAGTGAGCCCTGGCTGCCGGTGACGCCGTCCGGCCCAAAGACTGCATGGATGGGTGTGAGGTTATAGTTCGCTGGAGTCGATCCGCCAGCCGGATTGGCTACCGATGTAGGCTCGCCTGGGATCGCTTGCCAGGTTGCGCCGGAGTCTACGCTGCGGTAGATGTTCGAAACGGGCGTTCCATTGTTGCTTCCGTTGGCGTTGTAGTAGTTATAATCCGACACTCCCGCGTAGAGAACCGGTGTCGCTGTTCCCGATACTCCACTGCTCGGATTGAAGATAATGAACACCACGCCGGCCCCTGCCGTCTTGCCGGTCACGGGGAAGGTTGTGACCTGGTTCCAGGTCATGCCGCGATCCAGGCTCTTCCATAGACCCGCTGTGCGGGACCCATAATAGATGGTAGTTCCGAGTTTTGGATCTACGGCAAAGCGTTCGCCTGCATCTCGCCCGTTGTCGTTGCCATTGATGGGAAACGGTGCGTTCACCTGGGTAAACGTGGCGCCCTGGTTGTCCGAGAGGAGGAAATGGTTCTGCTGGGCTGGAACGTTGTTGTAGTTCAGCCCGGTGCTTAGATAAAGCCGCTGCGGGTCACTTGGATCCAGGCCAAGCGACTCCACTCCCATGTCGCCTGCATTCGCGCGTCCCAGGAAGTCCAGCAGGGGCACCCAGTAGCCGCATTCCAAGAGCTCGCCATTGTTGCCCTTGGCCGCAGTTGCCGTCCCGTCTGCCTTGAAGTATCCGGGGCAAGTGGCCGTTGCTCCCGTGGTTCCCGTGGTGCCTTCCTGAACCCATCGGTACGCTCCGCCCACATCGGTCCGGACATAGCGCAGATTCTGCTGCTGGGGATGAAAGAAGACGCCATCTATATAACCGCCGCCGACGATTTGCACCGACTCTGGAATGAGCGCGGCCTGACCGGCTGCGGAAGTGGGACCGAGTACATTGATCTGCACCGTGCGCGTCGTGGCAGCATAATGGGTTGTGTCGTTCGGTGTAAATGTCACCGACAGCGTCTGCGTACCGGCAGTGAGGAATGTGCCCTCAGCCGGGCTGTAGACGAAGGTACCGGGAGTAGCCGCAGTTGCGTTGAGTTCGTTTGGCCCCAGGGGGGTTGTAGTAAACGTGGTACCCAATGGAGAAGAGCAGTTTGTCGGAGTGGGGATGGTGACTCCTGAAGGTAAAGCCGCGCACCCATTACTACTCGGCGTTTGATAAGGATCGGTTGGAGTCGGTATAGGAAGAACCGGGGACGGGACAGGCGGTGTCGGCGCCGGTCCTTCGTCGCCGGGATCGTAGACGATGCCGTTGCTACCCACGGCGGCAGGGATAAGTACCTGCGCGGGCCCATTCGTATTCCACAGAATCGGCACGGGCTGCGGCGTAATGCCCACTTTGTTGTCGTACTGTGCAGCGCAGCCGGCAAGACCGAGTGAAACGATCGATGCAAGAACCCAAACCGTTGATGAGGGGCGGCGGGGGACAGATGTCATGAACATAATTGAATCACCTTGTAGAACTTCAACTGCAATAGAGCTTTGTCGTCTATTTCGTCGCTGCCCCATACAGACGCAGCAACTTGTGTTGATAGGCACTGGGCTAGAAGGCGTACTTGAAGCCCAACTCCACAATACGCAAGCTGGACTTGTACGGCGTCGAGCCAAAGTTACTGCTGGTCTGTAGCAGACTGGCGCGCGCGGCCGCATCGGACGTCGGATAAATAATTGAGCCGCTCGACGTCTTTTGCAGATTTTGTCCGAAGCCCAGGCTGAGTCCCGCAGCTGGGCCACCATAGAGTTGCCAGTTGGGATGGTTCAGAAAATTGAACGCGGCCAGCCTGAACTGCAGGCTCTGCTTTTCATTGATATGGACATTCTTGATAAGGGTAAGATCCGAATTGAAGTACATCGGGCCATGAATGTCCGGCAGGTTGAAGGAACCATTTGTACCCGGAGCCGGCAGAGTGAAGCAATTCCGGTTGATGAAGGTCTTCGCGCCGTTCTCGATACCGGGGAGATTGAACTTGGGATCGCAGGTCATCACGGGTTGAACCACCACGCTGGGCGTTCCTAACTGAGTGATTGAGTCGAATTGGACGCCAGTGGGGGAGTTGGAGCTGTTTCCTGGAGGCAGGTATTCATACCCGCCAGAGAGGCTGAAGTTGGAGGTGAATGCCGCAACATCTGGACCGCTCTGGATCGAGGTGATGCCAGAGATCTCCCACTGATTCAGGACGGCGCCCACAATCCTGTTGCCATGATACTTCGTTCCTTCCTGGTAGGAGAAGGTAATATTGACGGCCTGTTTGCGGTTGTAGGGAAGCATCCCGTAATCGTTGCCCATATTCAATGAATCGCCTACAGCACCGTTGCCCCCCGTGCCGCGGACGCCGAGCGCCTTGCTCCATGTGTAGTTCAAGTTATAGGTCAACGCTCCAGTCTGCTTGTTGAGACTTAATTGCATCGCGTTGTAGTTCGAATAGGAGATGTGATTTTCGACAATAATGTCCGTGTAGTTGGGATAAGGCCTCCAGTCCTCCTGATTGTAGGTACCGAAGTTGGTGGGAACGACGACCCCATAATTCAGGGAGGAGGTATTGGGATCTGGCTTGTACATTCCGCCCAGCGGAATCGCATTTTGGTTTGAAAGGTCGCGGTCGGCCCCATCTCCCCCCGTCAAAGCATGCTGCGTTTGGTTGCCGACATAGCTTATTTCGAGCAGGCTGCCATGGCCCAACCGCTGGTCTACCGTGAAGTTATAGTTATAAGTGACCGGCTGTTCGCTGTCGTGCTTGTCCGCTGCATGGATCGAGAACGCGCTGTAGGTGTTGGTGGCATTGTTGCCGCCACAGGTTTGGCCGATCAGATTCACAAACGGACCAGACCCGAGAGTCACCGTGGGCCGGCCGGCACTGATATCCCCCGAGTTGCCGACTTGAGCGAGGGTGCAGCCGCTAGCACCTCCGGGAGGGTTATAGGTCGCGACGCCGAGCGATGTCAGCAGCGGACCATCCGAGGTGTAATAGGAGTCGTGATAGCGATAAGCGCCCCAGCCTCCTCGAAAAGTAGTCTTGCCGTTCCCATACAGATCGTACGCAAGGCCGGCGCGCGGGGAGTAGAACATCGCTGTGCTGGGGCTTCCTGAAAGAGGAAGGCTGGAGTCCAGCGTGATGCCCTTTCCGTTGTGCCAGGCAATGCCGGGCCAAGTGGTGGGGTCGGTGGGGTCCAGGCTGTACTGGATGTTTTGTTTGATCTTTTCCGGTTCCCACACCGCGAGGCCCTGGCCATGGGAATCCACCCACGGGCCGAGATGATCGAAGCGGACGCCAAAGGTCAGAGTAAGCCTCTTAGTAGCCTGCCAATCATCTGTGATGTAGCTGTCTATCGTCGTGTACTTCATGTCGCCACTTTGAAACTTGTTCACCTGCGTAAAGCTGCCGCAACCGTTCAGGAAGTTGCCTACATTGTTGCCTATAATGGTAGTGAGGCCGTAGGTCGAGGGGCCGGAACCGTAAACATTGCAATCATTGTACTGCGTGTAGCTCATGTTGCCCTGCGGATCGTTATACGATGCATCATACTCGTTGTTGGCGGCCTGCTCAGCATAGAAGCCCACCTTGATCGAGTGCCTCTGAAGCTGCTTCGTCAGGTTGTCCGCGGCGTTAATCGAATACTTGCGCTTGGGAGCGCCCCGGCTGGGGTCGAAGTAGCCCATGCCAAAGCCGGGAACGCCCATTGCGTAGCCGGTGTTCTCGGGCAGTTGCGTATACCCATTCTCGTAATAGCGGGGCCCGACAAATCCCGTGTTCGCATCCTGTAGCATGCTGTTGTTCTGGAGTTGCGCGGGAGAGAAAAAGTAGACGCCGGAGAATATGAGCTCGTTGGTCAGAGTAGGGCCAAATGTATGCGTATTGTTGATACTTAACCGGTGCGAGTGGGAGTACGTGAGTTCTCCTGTGGGCGAGGGGATGACGTCCCCGCCGCTGTAGCCGGTGTTGCTGGTAGGGTTCTGATCGCTCACATGTTCGTAGTCATAGGTCACATAAAGCTTGGTGGCGTCGCTAAAGTTCTCGTCTACCCGGCCGTGGAACTGGTAGCCATTGTGCTGGGCAAAGATATTGGTGTCATAGTTGATGGTGTCGGAGCACATCTGGCCAGGGCCCAGGAGGGATGCTCCCGTAATTTGATTCCAGAGCAATGACTCATTAATGCATGTGGCCGTCGAGATCCCCCCTTGAGGCTGCGGCACCCGATTGATCTTCGGATAGAAGCGCGTGTAGGCACTCACATTGGGGTCAAAGTCCGCAGCCGGAATTTGCCCGCCGATGATATCGTGCCCCTGGACGTCCACCGTATTGCTGGTGGGGGAATAAGCGCCTTGGAAGCCGTTGAGGGCTGTGCAGCCGTATGAGGTGGGACAGAGGGCGCGCGAGGCCCCGCTTGGAAGATTCAGCGCGCTTTCGATAGAATTCGTGCTGAGATCGCCGCTCAACATGCGCGCGGTGGGAATGAAACTAAGGGTTGCCGTATTGCCATACAGGTTCCTCTGGTCGTATACCTCTCCAGCGGCAAAGAAGGTCAGCTTCTTGCTGCGATTGAAGCCAGTGCCGGGGATCTTGACTGGACCGCCAACATTGGCACCGGGGAAGTAGTTGTAGGTGCCCGCACGCGGATTATTGAAATAATTATCCATCCAGTCGTTGGAGTTGAGGGCACTGTTGCGCGCATATCCGTAGACGGAACCGTGATAGCTCGATGCACCCGACTTAGTGACGGCATTGATCACCACCGGTCCGTTGGCGGTGTCGGCACCGAAGTTCGACGTCTGGACCTTCACCTCGGCGACCATCTCCATATTAATGTTACTCATCGAACTGGTGGCGTCGGCCGGGTCGGTTGTGCTGGCGCCGTCGGAGACGACCGCGACCGCGCCCGCGCCGGGGGCGGCGCCATTGGCTGCAAAGCTGCCAATCGAGCTGCCGCCGAATCCAGCGACCTGGCTGCCGTTGTTGGTGGAATCGTTATTGAGTCCTGCTGAAGCGACCGCAAAGCCGGGCAAGATACGAATCAGCTCGGTTGCATCGCGCCCTACGGTGGAGAGACGCTTGATGTCTTCCTCCGTGATGAGATAACTCTTCTCCGGCGAATCAAGTTCGACTCCGGCCACACTCGACGTCACTGTGAACGACTGTTCAACCCTGCCGATCTTGAGCGTGATGTTTTCAATGTTCTTGCTGTCACCCGGATGCATCTCGATGCCCGTAATGACGAACGTCTCAAACCCTTTGGCGGTCACATTCAGGTTGTAGGTGCCCGGCTGTACCGCAGCAAAGGAGAAGAAGGCAGCGCCGCTGCTCACGTCCGAGCGCACCGACTTGTCGTCGCTGTTCACCAGCGTTACCTTCGCGCCGGGAACAATTGCGCCCGTGCTGTCTTTGACCACGCCGGTCAGGCTGCCGGTCGTCTGGGCGAAGAGATGGTACGGGCCGAGCAGCATGAGTGCCAAAGCGAAACCGGCCAGAAGACGATTCAAGTTCATGCGTGCCAGTAAGCCTTGGAACCGGGAAAGATCGTTATTTCGAACCACAATAGCCTCCGAATGAACAAAGGGAGAGAATGTATAAGCGGGTTTACTCCGCGCCCTCTGAGTACTTGAACGAGGTCATTACTTGACGGTAAGAGTGAAAGCCATTTGGTAGGGCACGTCGGAACGGAAGGATTCGTGCGCGTACTGTTCAGAGAGATTGATTTGCGCGCCAGTCATCACCACGTGGAAAGCATAGGTTCCCGGCGGGGTGACGACGGTGGAGGCGGTACTTGTGCTGCAGCCTGAAGAGCCTGCGATCCCTCCAAACAGCAGCAGTGCGAGCCCGACGACGGTCAGACCGCCCGCGGCTCTCCGGAAGCGGCGGCGGCTGAATATCGTCAGGAATCCCAAAAGCAGAGATGCCAGCCAGAAGAACCCGCCCTGCGCCGCGGTGGGAACATAGGGAGGAACATCGGTGGTCACCGTCAACACCACCTGGGCTGGCAGCAAGGTTGCTCCCGGCATACTGGCGGTGGGGATGTTGGCCTGGCCTGGATTGGTGGTACACGTGGCGTACTTAGGCAGATCGGGACAGGAGAATGCGACCGCTCCAATCCAACCGCCAAGGGAACTGATGGTCAGGACAGTTGTACCCGGCGCGTTGACAGAAGCGGTGATGCTGGTGCTGGATGCCGCAACCGTAAAAGTAGAAGGATCGCTGGGCGCCGATGTCGTGATCGCCGAGGTGGCGGTGCAGTAGGGCGCTGGGCCAACCGGCGTTAGCGGCAAGGTTATCGGCGTGGTGGGACTTACATCGACGACGGTGACCGTGGTTGCAACGGATGTTGAAGGAAGATAGTTCTGGTCTCCGCTGTAGACCACCGTGATGACGTGAGGCGTTACCAGTACGTTGTCTTCGCCCAGGACCGTGCCGTCACCGAGTGTGTTGGCGTCGGTGTTCATATTGCCCGCGAAGCCTCCGCCCGTGATCGGGAGCACCACGGTAGAGCTTGGGTTGTTTGCCGGAGGAGTGCCGCCGGTGGCAGTAGTCGCGATAACCGGTGAAGCGCCAAGCGCATAGGAGCCAGCCAGATGATAGGTGCTGGGCGCAGCGGACCCAGAAGCAACGTCGGCCTCGTAGATATTCACGCCGGTAGCAGCTGGGCCATAAGATTTCGCCAGCGATACGGTCACGCCGTTATTCAGCGCCGTTGTCGTGACGTTCGCAATGGCTCCCGCGGTCGTCTCGCCGAAGTCGCCGGTCAGTGTCAGCAGGACATAGACGGTCTGGTTATTCGGGAAGGTCCCTCCACCTGCCACGAGGCTGAGATTCGGAGCCGGTGCCGGACCCCCGTTGATCAGATGGCCGTCGCTGTAGAAGGTCAAGGTTCCGCTCGGCACGCCGACTCCCGCAGAGGTAACCGACGCTGTGAAGCCTATGGGATCGTTCGGGATAGCCGGGAATGAGGTGGTGTTGCCTTCGGCGTCCAGAACGCTGCAGCTTCCAGCGTTGGAGTGGCGCAGGCTGTACGGGTTATTGTAACGAATCTTCGTGACGGTCAAGATTGGAGTAGTCGGCGCCTTGGCTATGGTCACGGGCATCACGACGGAGGAGCTTGCATTGTCGGCAGTATCTCCTTTGTAATCGGCGTAGATGCTATGCAGTCCGCCGGTCAGGCCGCTGTTGAGCTCGAGCGTTGCCACTCCTTTGACGGCGGATATCAGGGCAACCTGAGTGCCGTCCAGAACAAAGGACACGAACCCGGTTGGAGTTCCTGTACCGCTGGTCGGAGCTATGGTTGCCGTGAAGGACAGAGGCTCCCCATAGAAAGGTGCCCCCGCCACGGAAGTAATAAGGGCCAGCGTGGTAGTGCTTGGGCTGGGGGATACACCCGTACCGGTCAACGTCACCTGCGGCGCGTTGCTGGCGTTGCTGGCAAACGCGATAGTCGCTGAGCGGGAACCTGCAACCGTTGGCGTGAATGTCGTCGACAGATCGCAGTTGGCTCCCGTA
>PLUT01000060.1:326-4524 GCA_003162875.1 Granulicella sp. | reverse complement strand
TTTGTTTGTTGAAACGTTTGCTGAATTGCTGCTGTGCGGACGTTGGCGTCGATGACTTGGCCGACGTATTTCCGCCAAGCGCGATCCAGAGCAAAGTCCACAAGCGGGTGTTCCCAATAGCAGACATCGGAGTTGGGCATTGTTCGGGCGATGAAGCTGTTTGGATCGGCAAAGAACGCGTGCATCTCGCTCAAGCTGAAGCCCGATGAAATGGCAATCTCGCGCAGCATGTCGCGGGTCGCCCAATCGCCGGGGGAGTAGATGGAATCGGTGTAGTCTAGCCGAACCTGCGCAGAACTGAGCACCGGCGAGTCTACTTCACTGTAGAGATTCTCCGGTACCCTGCTCCGCAAATCGCGTTCCAAGACTGTCATGGAACGCTTTTTGCCGGTCACGGCGCGTAGCCGGTTGGAATCCATCGAAATTTCCGTGAGGGGTGAGCACGCGTGAATCATGGCAACGATTCGCGGCGCGCGGAAGTTCTCACGGCCCATCCCCAGGAGGTGGATGCGGGCTGGTTTGACTCGACGGAGGAAGCGTGCGGCGTCTTCTTCGGAGGTCGCCGCCTTCTTCATCGTGAAGGCGGGGACGAGGGGAACGCCAGCGACGGCCGTTGCCTCCGCGTAGAATTCCTCGTGGATTCGTGCGCCGACCTGGAGGGGAATGATAACTTGCGCTCCCAGTTCTGCAAGCTGTTGCAACTCAGGTCGATACAGGGCCAGTCGTTTGAGCGTCTCGTCCTGATCTCCAACGCAATCGGGGGCAACCACGCTGAGGCGGTTTCCCAATGTCTGGGCCACGCGAAGGTAGATCGCGAGGCGGCGGCGCCACTCGCGGGGGGTGATGCGGTTCACGATCTCCATGCGTTGTGTCTGAGGGGAGAATCGAACCTCACTGAAGGCCCCGGAATCAAGAAACACAGGGCCTTCTGAGCGAAGGATTGTCCGAACGGCAGCCTCCCGCAGGTTGGACGCGGAAGCTCCAACGGGAACGCCGGCGAGAGCGAANNCTCCGGTGGATTGTTCTGGGATGTTGGTGGTGCGACGAACTACGCTATCGCGTTCGCGGCGACTGGAATTCGCAACTCGCAGCCCATCTCGGTCATGCAGTCGATCACTTCCTGACGCAGTTCGGGACGCTGTTTGATGATGTGCAGGGCGACCTCCTTGGCACATCCCTGGGGGTTGTGGCGCGAAACGCGGGGGCAAGAGTCCAACACGCGAAACACGTCGATCTTGCGAAGCAGCTCAATGCTGTCGGCCGCGATGAGAATAGCCTTGTCCTGAGCTTTCATGGTCTTCCTCTATTTCGTAACGGTGGGGGGAGTGTACAGCGCAGAAACGCCCCGCCAGCTCTTGTAGTGCTCCTCGACGTCAGACAGGGTCTCGAAGCGCTTCAGTGAGCCTAGACGCCCACGCCAAGCGCGCGTGCAGGGATTGTGGGTTGTCATCGACCAGGAGCCGTCGTCGTTGCGTCTGAGCGTCATCTGGTGTGCGCCCTTGGTGAGGGTGAACTCCGTTGCAGATACTTGCTGAATCATGGTGTGAACCTGGGGCCGGATAACGCGCCGGCTCGCGTGCGAGTTACGCCGTGTGAGGCGGTTTGGTCTCTGTACGCCAGCAATAACCGCCAAAAATCCATTGGGAGCCACTGAGCAGGTAGAACGTTGTGTATGTTGCGCGCCCCTCGATATGGCTGTGCGCTTCGCCAATCTGGATGATCCGAGAGGTCCAGTGAGCCGGTGGCATAATGTCGCGGGCCCAGTCGATAAAATCGTTGTCGACCGGGTCGCCGACTTTCAGAAACTCGCCAAGGTTTTGATGGCTTTCGCCCCACTGCTGGCGGGTTTTGATGATTGCTTGATCCATGATGTTCCTCTGCCCGGATAACGCGCCGGCTCATCGTGGAAATGAACCTCAGGCAGCTTTTTTGCGCACCGTTCCTGCCTGGGTGAGCGTCTGCTGGTAGACGAGCGCTGCTTTTCTGAAGGCGGCAACAGCTTCGATGTTGGGCTGGGCGGGGATCATCGTAGTGACGTCCTGCACGTGTCCAACCTTGCCATAGGTAAAGTCAACCCCGGGACGATCGTAGGGCGCCATTACGCCGTTTGTCAGTGACGCTCCTCGCATCTGGTACGGCTCGGCGGAGACCACCGGGAACCACTTGCCGTTGTTGCCTCGGGCGATCCATCCGGCTTTGACGTCACCGGCAGCGGTGAGGATCGAGTCCTGAAAGTATTGCCGCGCTACACTTCCGCGCTTTGTGAAAACGAGTCCGCAGCCTCGGCAGCCGTAGCACATGTCTCGCTCCATCTGGTTGAAGCTGTACCGTCCGCAGCCTCCGCACCTGGAGCAAATTTGGCTCTCAAAGCCGGTAGCGAGATCTGTTTGAGGTTGTGCCATTTCATCTCCTGAATCGGTTTTGGATCAGAGGTCGTTGACCTGGGGTCGAAGTTTGTCTTCCTGGCGGCCCAAAATGAAGCAGACCGAGGCGGCACCTACAGCACGCGCGGATTTGCCGTCCGCGAGCATAAAGTTGGACCAGCATGCGCCACTGGCAGACCAACATTCGTCGGCAGTGACTTGGCGATCTGCGATGACTTCGCCGTTGGAGTCAAAGAACCGCGCCATCATTGTTGATTCGCGGGAGAGTCCATAGAGACTCAGAAGGTGACCTTTTAGGTCGAACTGCGGTGCGGTTGCCATGTTCTGACCTCGAACGGGGTGAATTTAGTAGGGGAAACAAGAGCGGCACACGCTTGTTGAAGGCGTGTGCCGCTCGTTCGCTACTGGCGGCCTAATCAGCCGAACAGCAGCATCTGCTCCTCATCCTCCGCAACTGGCTTGCGGCGGGAGGAAGCTTTGGGACGCATCGCATTGAACGCAAGAATGTTCGTTTGCGACGGAGGTGCTGGTGGTTCAGGTGCGGAGATGGGTACGGGTGTCGGAACCAGAAATGGCTTCGCCTCCTCTGGCAACGGTTCAGCCTCTTCAACTTCTGAGACTTCTTCCTCTTCGGCGGTGTCGAACGCAAAAGCGCTGGACTCGTCGAGTGGGACGTTGCTGTCGATGGTTGGTTCTTCCTGTTCTGCTGCCACAAGGAGCGGAGTCTGCGCAAACATCTGCGCGCGCTCGTGGGCAAGGTTTGCCCAAACCGCATCGGCTGATTCGCCCACTTTGCCCTCTTCGAGCAACTCGCGAACCATCGATGTGACCATGTCGTCGTCCTCTTCGAAGCCATCCAGGCCTTCTCCGCTGAACTTGCCCTCCATCATCATCGCTACGAGCAATTTCTTGCCCATCAGACGAATCTGATTCTCCTGCACTGTCGCCGAGTACATCAGGAACTTCACCCGAACGTCATGCTTCTGACCAATCCGCCAGGAGCGACGGCTTGCCTGCCTCAACGTGAACAGAGAGTACCCGGTCTCGTAGAAATAGATGGTGGGGAAGTCGAGCAAATCAAGTCCAGTCTCGACCAATTTGGGGTGACAGATTACAACCTGCACGCCCTCTTTGAGCCGAGCTTCGTACCATGCCTCACGTACATCGGTGCCAACCGACGACTTGAGGACGGCAGTGCGAAGGCCAGCCTGCTCGAAAACGTACTTCAAGCGTGCTGTGACGTCATGGCGACCCGTAAAAGTAGCAAAGACCTGTACGCGCCGACCTTGGGCAAGTTCTGCCTTCACGTCATCAAGGAGCGTTTGTTCCTTCGGATACAGCTTGTCCCGATCCAGTTCCGCGGGATCGCATACGTGAACAACCTCGATTGCACCAGTCTGCTTGTCTTTGATCTTTCCGTAGATTGAGTCAAAGCCAAACGGGTGGTCTGGGTAGCAAAGGAGGGTGTTGAGCATGAGGCTGGTGAGGCTGGGGTTACGCGGGTACTCCTCGAGCGCCTTTTTGATCGCTTCCAGGATGTCCGTGTAAGCCTTTGACAACTCGCCGTCCATCTCGACGGGGATCACGCTCTCGTTATACGCCGGCAGGTTCGCGGCGATATCTTCTAGAGAAACGAACGCGGTGTTCTCCATCAAGTATTTGCCGAACAGCAAGGGACTGCAACCCGGCTTGCGTTTGATGGTGACAGACGCTTTGGACGCCTTGGAACAGGCGTTGTCCGAAGTGAAGCGTTTGACTATCTCCTCACAGACGCCGTAGTTGCCCTGAAAGACGCTGCGACCCTCTCCTCCCCA
>PLUT01000060.1:0-255 GCA_003162875.1 Granulicella sp. | reverse complement strand
CCATGCGCTGAAGTTTGTTCTTATCCGCTTGCCAAAGTGGCGAGAAGACAGTCGTGCCCTTGTTAGGCCGGTTCAGCGTCTCGTCGTACTTGTTGGCATCGAAGGACGAGCGGGTTAGGTTGCCTCCTGATGAGGTTTCGACGGGGAGACCGCTCTCAACGCTGATGACGCTGCCATTGTTTGGTCCTGATTCGGCGACCTCAAAAGCGTGCTTCCAGAAGTAGCCGAGTTTCCCTTTCTCCTTGCTCATAATGA
>PLUT01000338.1 GCA_003162875.1 Granulicella sp. | reverse complement strand
TGAGCAAGCTTGATAATCATCTTTCCGTATTTGCACCCTCGTTTTTGCTCGTCATTCCTTTTTTGCTCGTCATTCTGGCGCAGCGAGAATCTCCGTATTTGCACCTTTGTTGCTTACTCCAATTCTCGTCGAATCGCCCCCGGACCCTCTCCTGCGTTGCTGACTCTATTTGGATGCATCAGACCCGTTTTCGTCTTCTCTGCAATATTAAAAAGCCGGGTGTATTTCTAGGCCCATCGGAACACATAAGTCAAACCCCATTTAGGATCAGAGTGCCCGCCTGCAAACCCACCGCCGCCTACCCGACATAGCTCCTGACCTCGCGCCCTACCTGGCGCCTGGCGCCTGGTACCTGGCCCCTCGTTTGGCCTTCTTCGCCGGGGCCTTCAGCTGCGCAAACTCCGGCAACTTCTTCTTCGGAGCCACCTTTTTGCCCTGTGCCGCCCGCTCCAGGGCCGTCACCTCGCCCGGAGTCAGTTCGCGAAACTCGCCCGGCGGCACATCCAGCCGCAGCGCCCCGTACCCGATCCGCCGGATCTTTTCCACATGGTTCCCAATCTCCTCGAACATCTTGCGCAGTTGCCGGTTCCGCCCCTCGGTCAGCGTCACCTCGTACCATGGGTTGTCCCCGCCCCGCACCAGCTCCACCTTCGCCGGCGCCGTCACAATCCGGTCCCTTCGCCCCGCCCGCACCTCGCCCAGCCGCCCCCGGTCGATCACGATCCCCCGCCGAATCTGCTCCAGCCCACTCGCCGACGGGACCCCACTCACCTTCACTAAATAGGTCTTCTCCACCCCGGCCGCCGCCTTCGACAGCGAATTCGCCAGTTCCCCGTCGTTGGTCACCAACAGCAATCCCTCGGACAGGTAGTCCAGCCGTCCTACCGGATACAGCCGCCCAAGCCCGCCGTGCGGCCCGGCTTTCGGCTTCTTCATCAGGTCCATCACCGTAGCCCGCTTCTGCGGGTCGTCCAGCGTGGTCACGTACCCGCGCGGCTTGTTCAGCAGGTAGTAGCGCCTCAACTCCTGCCCCTTCAGCAGTTTGCCGTCCACGCGGATGTGATCGCGCGCAGCATCGTGCTTGGTCCCCAGTTCCGCCACCACGGTGCCGTTCACCTGCACCCGCCCCGCCAGGATAATCTCCTCCGCCTTCCGCCGGCTCGCCACCCCCGCAGCCGCCAGAATCTTCTGCAGCCGCTCCAGCTTCACATCCCTCTGGGAGCCATCATTCCGCTCGGAGCCGTCATTCTGGACTGCTCGCAGTCCAGAATCTCCGTATTTGTCCTGTTTCCCCGCCGCCTCGCCACCAATCGCCTTCGCCATCCCTGCCTCATCCTTCTGACCGCGGACAAGCTCATCGCGGTCGATGTTGCCGTTATTGGTCTAAATTGACCCCGAAAAAACTGTCATCCTGAGCGGAGCCTCTCGCATCGCGAGGGGCGCAGTCGAAGGACCTGCGGTTCGCCAGACTCACCACTGCTTTCCGCACCTTTCAGCCCCACATCCAGTGTACCGCCCCCGAATCGCCGCCACGCCGGGTGTCTAACACTGATTCACCTCTCATCCTCTCTGTGTTCTCTCTTCTTCTCCGTGTACTCTGTGGTTCGCTTTGCCCCATCTTGCGATACCCTACGAATAATCCACCAATCACTCCATCACCCTATGGAACCGCCCATGCCGCTCGAGGTCCTCACCCCCGACCAAGCCTCCCCTTCCGGCTCCGGCCTTCGCCACAACGTCCTCTCCCCGCTCGAAACCCTCTCGCAGTCCATCTCCGCCATCGCTCCCACCACCTCCCCGGCGCTCACCATTCCAGCCGTCTTCGCTCTTGCCGGCAACGGAACCTGGCTCGCTTACGTCCTCGCCGGCGCCGCCACTTGCCTCATGGCGCTTTGCATCGCCCGCTTTGCCCGCATCTCAGCCTCGCCCGGCTCGCTCTATCAATTCGCCGCCGACCTGCTTCCTCCGCTCGGCAGCCGCACTGCGGGCTGGGCATTGCTGCTCGCCTACATCGCCACCGGAGCCTCGGTCGTCGGCGGCTTCCTCAACTACGCTCGAGTCCTCATCCCCCAGGCCCATGCCATCCCCAGCCCGGTCATCGCTCTCGGCGCCACCGCCGCGGCGGCCGCCTTCGCCTATCGCGACGTCCAGGCCTCCGCCCGCCTCATGCTCTGGATCGAGGCGGCCTCCGTCTCCATAATCGTTCTCGTCGTCTCCGCCCTGCTCCTGCGCAACGGTCCCCACATCGACCTGCCCCAACTCCAACTCCACGCCGTCACTCCCTCCGGAGTCCGTCTCGGCGTCGTCCTCGCCCTCTTCAGCTTCGCCGGCTTCGAGTCCGCCACCACCCTCGGCCACGAAGCCCGCAACCCCCTCCGCACCATCCCCCGAGCGGTCATTCAGTCCGCCCTCCTCGCCGGCCTCCTCTTCCTCACCTGCGCCTACGCGGAGACGCTCGGTTTCCGCCAACTCCATCAGGATCTCGGCTCCACCCAGGCGCCTTTCCGCCCGCTCTCCGCCCTCGCCCACCTCCCCGTCTTCGGCCTGCTCATCGACATCGGAGCCTTCGTCAGCATGTTTGCCTGCACCCTCGCCTGCATCACCGCCGCCGCCCGCGTCCTGCTCAAGATGGCCCACGACGGCCTGGTCCACTCCCACCTCGGCCGCGCCCACACCAGCAACGGGACGCCGCACCTCGCCGTCCTCGCCAGCGCCCTCGCCATCCTGTTACTGGCCGCCGGCCTCGCCGCCCGCGGAGCCTCCGGCGCCGACATCTACGCCTGGATGGGCTCGCTCGCCGTCTACGGATTCATCACCGCGTACTTCCTGGTCGCCGCCGCCCTGCCCTTCTACCTCCGCCGCCGCGCCCAACTCACTCCCGCCGCCATCGCCCTAGCCATCGCCGGCGCCCTCGCCATGCTGCTCGCCATGGCCGGAACCCTTTATCCCGTCCCAGCCGCTCCCTACAACGTCCTCCCCTACATCTATCTCGCCTACCTCCTGGCCGGCCTGGCCTGGTTCCACCTCTCCCCCCGCCGCCGACACACCACACCCCCCCAAGAATTGTCATCCTGAGCGGAGCGCGCAGCGCGTAGTCGAAGGACCTGCGTCTCGCCCATCCCCCCAAGAATTGTCATCCT